>NZ_JBFAXX010000052.1:0-66827 GCF_040680995.1 Kitasatospora sp. NPDC051914 | reverse complement strand
GCCCGCGCGGCGGGCCCCGGGGGGGCGGCGCGGCCCGGGGGGCCCCCCCCTCCCCCCGGCGGCCCCCGCCCCTCGTGGTGCGCGTGGACTCAGCCGGCGTGCGGCTTGGCCTCGATGATCGTCACGCTGGCCTGCTTGCCGTTCGGCAGCTCGTAGGTGGCGTCCTCGCCGACCTTCTTGCCGTTGATGGCGCGGCCGAGCGGCGACTGCGGCGAGTAGATGTCCAGGTCGTCGCCGGCGACCTCGCGGGAGCCGAGCAGGAAGCGCATGGTGTCGTCCTCGTCGCCGTCGAAGGCGACGGTCACCACCATGCCCGGGGCGACGATGCCGGAGTCCGCGGGGGCCTCGCCGACCTTGGCGCGCTCCAGCAACTGGGTGAGCTGGCGGATGCGGGCCTCGTACTTGCCCTGCTCCTCCTTGGCCGCGTGGTAGCCGGCGTTCTCCTTGAGGTCACCCTCCTCGCGCGCCGCCTCGATCTTCTGGGCGATCTCGATGCGCCAGGGGCCGGTCAGGTGCTCCAGCTCGGCCTTGAGCTGGTCGTAGCCGGACTGAGTGAGCCAGGTCACGTCTTCGCTGGTCTGGGTCACAGGTGCTCCTCGTCGGTACTGGGCTGTGCTGAGGGTTGATCGTCAGCTGGGTATCGGTCGTAACTACAAAGCAACGCCCGCTCCCGGGCCGGGGGGCTCGGAAGGGGCGAAACCACGAGCGTAACAATTTCCGCCTCCCGGCGGGAGGGGCGCTCGCGGGCGTCGGTGCCGGCCGACCGCCGCAGGGCGTGCGGCACTCGGTACGGATGCCCGCCCGTACGCTCGAATATGCGCCCGGAGGGGCGAGATCTGCAAAGGGGATTCACCCCCGGGCACCCCCCTGGAGGCGATCACCCAGGGGCAAACGGCCCAGGGGCGAGCGACCTCAGGGGCGACGACCCGGGGGCCTAGCGGCGCGGGACGCAGCCCAGGAGTTCGGCGGTCACGCCGCGGGCGGTGGTCCGCAGGGTCACGACCTGTGACCAGCTGCTGCCCTCCGCCGGGACGGGGAAGTCGAACTGGCCGACCACGGCCTTGTCCGCCGCCATCGAGCGTACGGTGCAGACGCCGGCGGTGCCCGCCTCCTTGCGCACCGACAGCTGCAGCTGCATCTCGTGGTCCGACACCGCCTCGAAGGTCGGCACGCTGCCGTTCATCGCGCTCTCGCGCATGATGTACGACCCGCCGAGCCAGGCCACCACGCCCAGGAACAGCACGCCGCAGACCACCGCGGCGATCCGCAGCCGACGGTCCGCCTCGGCATCGGAGCGGCGGCTGTACCGCCCGTTCGGAGCGGCGGCGGTCGTACGGCTGGAGTCCATGTCCGGCTCGGTCCTTTCGACGAGGCGCGCTCGGGCGGGAGAGGGAATGGAGCGGCTCCTCAGTCCGTCACTATAGAAGGGGCACGTCCGCGCCGGAGGCGGCGGGGGAGCCGACCCGACGAACCGGACATACCTGGAAGGGAACCAGGCGTTGAGCGAGCAGTTGCGACTGATGGCGGTGCACGCGCACCCGGACGACGAGTCCAGCAAGGGCGCCGCCACCATGGCGATGTACGTCGCCCAGGGGGTGGACGTGCTGGTGGCGACCTGCACCGGCGGCGAGCGGGGGTCGATCCTCAATCCCAAGCTGCAGGGCGACCCGTGGGTCGAGGAGAACATCCACGAGGTGCGCCGCAAGGAGATGGACGCCGCCCGGGAGATCCTCGGCGTGCAGCAGGCCTGGCTGGGCTACGTCGACTCCGGGCTGCCGGAGGGCGACCCGCTGCCGCCGCTCCCCGAGGGTTGTTTCGCCCTGGAGGACGTGGACACGGCGGCCGGCTCACTGGTCAGGCTGATCCGCGAGTTCCGCCCGCACGTGATCACCACGTACGACGAGAACGGCGGGTACCCGCACCCGGACCACATCATGACCCACAAGATCACCATGGTGGCCTTCGACGCCGCGGGCGACCCGGACGCCTACCCGGAGGCCGGCGAGCCCTGGCAGCCGCAGAAGCTGTACTACAACCACGGCTTCCCGATGGGGCGCATCCGCGCCCTGCACGCCTACCTCACCGACAACGGGCACGACTCCCCGTACGGCGAGTGGATCGCGGGCTGGGAGAAGAGCGGTCGCAAGGAGCGCGAGATCACCACCCGGGTGAAGTGCGACGACTGGTTCGAGATCCGCGACAAGGCGCTGATCGCGCACGCCACCCAGATCGACCCGGACGGCCCCTGGTTCCGCGTCCCGCTGGACGTCCAGCGCGAGGTGTGGCCCACCGAGGACTACGAGCTGGCCCGCTCCCACGTCGACACCGATCTGCCCGAGGACGACCTGTTCGCGGGCCTGCGCAAGTAGCACGCACCCCCCGCACCACCCCGGTGGCCCGGCCGCTGTAGGGCCGGGCCACCATGGAGAGATGAGCACCCCCGTGAACCTCACCCACCTCGCCGCCGACCTCGCCCTCGACGAGAGCAAGGTCACCCCCGGCCTGCTCGGCTTCGTCGTCTTCGCGGCCCTCGGCATCGCCACCTGGTTCCTGCTGAAGTCCATGAACAGCCGCTTCAAGAAGATCGACTTCGCCGAGGAGCCGGAGGCTCCGAAGGAGTAGCCGCCGCACCGGGCGGCACGGCCCGCGTCCGGGGCGGGGATGCGCAAGGATGGGGGCCATGCCGAACCGTCTCGCGGACGCGACCTCGCCCTACCTGCTCCAGCACGCCGACAACCCGGTCGACTGGTGGCCGTGGGGCCCCGAGGCGTTCGCCGAGGCCGCCCGCCGCCAGGTTCCCGTTCTGCTGTCGGTCGGCTACGCGGCGTGCCACTGGTGCCACGTGATGGCGCACGAGTCCTTCGAGGACGAGTCGGTCGCCGCGTACGCCAACGAGCACTTCGTCGCCGTGAAGGTCGACCGCGAGGAGCGGCCCGACGTCGACGCCGTCTACATGGAGGCCGTCCAGGCCGCCACCGGCCAGGGCGGCTGGCCGATGACGGTGTTCCTCACGCCCGACAAGGAGCCGTTCTACTTCGGCACCTACTTCCCGCCCGAGCCCCGGCACGGCATGCCCGGCTTCCGGCAGGTCCTGGAGGGCGTCACCGCGGCCTGGCGGGACCGCCGCGAGGAGGTGGGCGAGGTCGCCGGCCGGATCCGCGCCGACCTCGCCGACCGCGCCCGGGTCTACGGCGCCGGCGCCGGCGTGCTGCCCGCCCCCGGCGAGGCCGAACTGCACGCCGCCCTCGTCGAGATCGGCCGCGGCTTCGACGAGCGCCGCGGCGGCTTCGGCGGCGCCCCCAAGTTCCCGCCGTCCATGGTCGTCGAGTGGCTGCTGCGCCACCACGCCCGCACCGGCTCCGAGGCCGCGCTGGAGATGGCCGGGCGCACCTGCGAGGCGATGGCCCGCGGCGGCATCTACGACCAGCTCGGCGGAGGCTTCGCCCGCTACTCCGTCGACGCGGAGTGGGTCGTGCCGCACTTCGAGAAGATGCTCTACGACAACGCCCTGCTGATCCGCGCCTACCTGCACCTGTGGCGCGCCACCGACAGCGCACAGGCCCGCCGCGTCGCCCTGGAGACCGCCGACTTCCTGCTGCGCGAACTGCGCACCCCCGAGGGCGGCTTCGCCTCCGCCCTGGACGCCGACTCGGTCGACCCGGCCACCGGGAAGCCCGCCGAGGGCGCCTTCTACGCCTGGACGCCCGAGCAGCTCACCGCCGTCCTCGGCCCCGAGGACGGCACCCTCGCCGTCGAACTCTTCGAGGTCACCGGCACCTTCGAGCACGGCAGCTCCGTCCTGCAGCTGCTCCGCGACCCGGCCGATCCCGAGGCGTACGAGCGCATCCGCGGCCGCCTGTTCGAGGCCCGGTCCGAGCGGCCCGCCCCGGCCCGGGACGACAAGGTCGTCGCCGCCTGGAACGGCCTCGCGATCGCCGCCCTCGCCGAGACCGGCGCCCTGCTGGACCGCCCCGACCTGGTCGACGCCGCCGAACGCGCCGCCGACCTGCTGATCGCCGTCCACCTCACCGCCGACGGACGCCTGCTGCGCACCTCCCGCGACGGCCGGGCCGGGCAGAACGCCGGCGTCCTGGAGGACTACGCCGACACCGCCGAGGGCTTCCTCGCGCTGTACGCCGTCACCGGCGAGGCCGAATGGCTCGACCTCGCCGGCGGCCTCCTCGACACCGTCCTCGCGCACTTCACCGACACCGCGTCGGGCGCCCTCTACGACACCGCCGACGACGCCGAGGAACTGATCCGCCGCCCGCAGGACCCGACCGACAACGCCACCCCCTCCGGCTGGACGGCCGCCGCCGGAGCCCTGCTCGGCTACGCCGCCTACACCGGCTCGGAGCGCCACCGCACCGCCGCCGAGCGGGCGCTGGGCGTGGTCGGTGCGCTCGGTTCGCGCGCCCCGCGGTTCGTCGGCTGGGGCCTGGCCGTCGCCGAGGCGCTGCTCGACGGCCCGCGCGAGATCGCCGTCGTCGGCCCGGCCGACGACCCGGCCACCGCCGAACTGCACCGCACCGCACTGCTCTCCACCGCCCCCGGCGCGGTCGTCGCCGTCGGCGAGCCCGGCGGCAAGCACGTCCCGCTGCTGGCCGACCGCCCGCTGCTCGACGGGCGGCCCGCCGCGTACGTCTGTCGGCACTTCAGCTGCGACGCGCCGACCGCGGACGCCGCCGAACTCGCGGAGCGGCTGCGGTAATCCGGGTGCGTACGGGTCGTCCGCGGCGCCAGGATGGGGCATGACCTGGACCTTGACCCACGACCCTGACGCCTTCCGTGCCGCGGCCGACGGCTTCCTCGCCGCCCACCCGGCGGAGAACACCGTCCTGCTCACCCTGCTCGACCGGCTGGCGAAGAACGGCCTGCACACCTTCGGCGAGGCGGACCCGCTCTTCGGCCACTGGCAGGCCGGGCCGGGCGCTCCGGTGGCGGGCGTCTTCGTGCTGACCCCGCCCTTCCCGGTGCGGCTCGGCCGGATGCCCGTCGCCGCGGCGGCCGAACTCGCCCCGCTGCTGCACGCCCGCGGCAGCGAGGCGACCGGCGTGGGCGGCGACCGGGAGGTCGCCCTGGCGTTCGCCGCGGCCTGGCCGCCCGCCGCCGCGGGCAGTGTCCGGGCCGAGGTCGCGATCGACGAACGGCTGTACCGCCTCGACGGCCTCCGGCAACCCTCGCCGGAGCCGGCCGGCCTGGCCAGGCCCGCCGGCCCCGCCGACCGGGCCCGACTCGTCGAGTGGTGCACCGCCTTCATGGTGGAGATCGGCGAGAGCCGGCCGATCGACCAGGAGGCCTACGTGGACGCCCGGCTCGCCGAAGGCAGCCTGCACGTCTGGGAGGACGGCGGCCGCCCGGTCGCCTTCGCCGGGGCCAGCCCGGTGATCGCCGGGATGTCCAGGATCGGCCCGGTCTACACCCCGGCCGCGCTGCGCGGCCGCGGCTACGCGAGCGGGGTCGTCGCCGCGGCCTCCGCGCACGCCTCGGCGGCCGGGGCGGACGAGGTGCTGCTGTACACCGACCTCTCCAACCCGACCAGCAACTCGATCTACCAGAAGCTCGGCTACCGCCCGGTGGCCGACCACGTGACGATGGACTTCGCGGAAGCCCGAGCCCTGTGAAGGGGCGGCCCTAGTCCCAGGCCCAGCCGATGCCGAGCAGGCCGGGCGGCAGGCCGGTCGCCACGTGGTGGGCGCTGTGGTGCCCGTCCAGGGTCAACTCCTCCCTCTCGTACGGGGGTTCGCCCGGCGCGCGGACGGCGAAGCGGTAGCAGCGGACGGGCAGTGCGGCCGGGTCGAAGGTGACCTGGAGGACGTACTGCCCAGCCCCCGCGTTGAAGCCGCGCACGTACTCGCAGCTCGGCGTCGCGGTCGGGGCGTCGTCGAAGCCGTACCGCAGCAGATGGGTCTCCCCGGCGCGCAGGCGGCGGTCCAGCAGCAGTTCGGCGACCAGCAGTTCGGCGGCCCGGTCGCGGCGTATCCGGCCGGGCCGGCAGTTCTCCTCGGCGCGGACCACCACCCGGCCGGGGTCCGCGCCCGGATCGCCCTGGTGGATGGCGAGGTAGCGGTCGACGCCGTCCCGGTGGGCGCGCAGGGCGTGCTGGGAGTCCCGCCGGGCCAGCCGCCGCTGCGCGTCGATCCTGATCCGCTCGATGTGCACCACGGTGTGCAGCCCGGAGTCGGGCGGCCCGGAGATCGCCTCGATCAACCCGTCGACGGCGCTCGGCGGCCGGATCCCGCGGCGCCACCGAGGCCGCCCCCGCGCTCACCGGCGGGACGGCCGCGGTGTACAGCCTGAACGCGGGTTTCGTCGCGGGCACGGCCGGAGCCCCGGTGGCCCGGGTGGAGTTCGTGGCCAGCAAGGCGGTCGCCGCCGACGGCCGCACCGCCTCGGTGTGGACGGTCCGCGACGGCGCGGGCTGGCGGGTGGTGAACATCGCCTCCGGCGGCGACGAGACCGACTACCCGGTGCAGGCCGTCGCCACCGGCGGCGGCACCGCCTTCCGCGAGCCGCAGATCGACGCCTGGTACGTGCTGCGGGGCGGCCGGGTGCTGCCGCTCGACGAGGACGCCCGGCGTTCGGTCGGCCCGGACGGGGTGGCCCTGGCCGCCTACCGGACGCTGGTGCAGCAGCGGTACGGCGACCGGCTGCCCGGCTCGGCGTACGACCGAGCGGGCGCCGGCGGTGGCTACCGGGCGGACGGCGCAGCCGAGGAACCGTCGCGGCGCGGCCCGGCGGTGGCGGCGGGCGCGGCGCTCGCGGTCACCGCACTGGCGGGGGCGGGGCTGGCCGCCCGCCGCCGGAGCGCCCGGCCTTCCTAGGCGCACGGGCGCCCCTCGGTGGCGCCCGTGTGCCTGTTCGGGCCGGCACGGTAGCCGATTCGGAGGCGGAGCATCCGGTCTGCACGAGGTGTTGCCGCAGAGTTGATCCCCCGTTCGCCTCGCAGGGTGCTGGGCATGTCACCGTAGGTGGGGACAATCATCTGACGACCTGTCACCCGGCGGGAGGCGAGCCGATGGCGCGGAGCGCGCAGTTCTGGGGTGCGGTGGTGGCGGTGTCGGCCGCCCTCGCGGTGATCACGGCCTACCTGGTGGGCGGCCCCAGGGCGGTCTGGACGGTCGCCGCGGTGGAGACGCTGCTGGTGATGGTCTGGGTGGCCCGGCGCTTCCGGGCGAAGGCGCACCCCCGTCCGGTCGGCGAAGGGCCCGGCGCGGCGCACTGTGAGCGCTGCCGCCGGGCCCAGGAGCGACTGGAGATGCGGGCGGCCTCAGCCGGCCGTGCTGTACGCGACCAGTGAGACGCCGACGTACTGGACGATGAACGCGCCGAGGGTGAAGGCGTGGAAGACCTCGTGGAAGCCGAACCAGCGCGGTGAGGGGTTGGGCCGCTTCAGGCCGTAGACCACGCCGCCCAGGCTGTAGAGGCCGCCGCCGACGATCATCAGGGTGAGTACGGCGGCGCCGCCGGCGTGCAGGAAGTCCGGCAGGAAGAAGGCCGCGGCCCAGCCGAGAGCCAGGTAGACCGGCGTGTAGAGCCAGCGCGGTGCGCCGACCCAGAACACCCGGAACGCGATGCCGAGCAGTGCTCCGCCCCACACCGCCCAGAGCAGCAACTGCTGCCGGGCGCCGTCCAGCAGCAGGATGGTGAACGGGGTGTAGGTGCCCGCGATGATCAGGAAGATGTTGGCGTGGTCGAGGCGGCGCAGGATCGCCTCGCCGCGCGGCCCCCAGGTGAAGCGGTGGTAGACCGCGCTCACCCCGAACAGCAGCCAGGCGCTGACCGAGTAGACCGCGCAGGCGGCCGTGGCGGCGGGCGAGTCGGCCAGGCAGATCAGGACGATCCCGGCAGCCAGCGAGGCGGGGAACATGCCGGCGTGCAGCCAGCCGCGCCACTTGGGCTTCAGGGACTCGACGGAGGCGGCGAGGTCCGCAGTGAGGTCCGCAGCAGTCATGCGCGACATCTTACGGAACCGTAGGTTACTGCCAGGTAGTAAGTGGCGATCGTCACTTTTAGACGTTCTGGAGTGTTAGCCAGGTCTCAATGGCGTCTTCGGGGCGGCCGAAAGGTGCCCATGCCCTGCCAGAAACTCGACAATATGGAGTGTGAAAACGAGAACGTACTACGAATTGCATCAAAAGGGGGTGGTGTTCGGGGCTACGGTGTAACCACCCTCAAACCCCCGCGATGCCGTCTCCTGGCCGAGATGGTGTGAAACGGAGCGAACGTGTCGCCTCTGAAGTCTGCGCTCGCCGAGTCCGCGCCCACCCGCCACCAGCAGCTGCTGGACTGGGTCGCCGAGATCGCCGAGCTGACCCAGCCCGACCGCGTCGAGTGGTGCGACGGCTCGGAGGAGGAGTACCACCGCCTCGCCGAGCTGCTGGTCGCCCAGGGCACCTTCAAGAAGCTCAACGACGAGAAGCGCCCCAATTCCTTCTACGCCGCGTCCGACCCGACCGACGTCGCCCGGGTCGAGGACCGCACCTACATCTGCTCCGAGAAGGAGGAGGACGCGGGCCCGACCAACAACTGGAAGGCCCCGGCCGAGATGCGGGAGGTCTTCGCGGGCGAGAACGGCCTCTTCCGCGGCTCCATGAAGGGCCGCACCATGTACGTCGTGCCCTTCTCCATGGGCCCGGTCGGCTCCCCGCTGGCCGCGTACGGCGTCGAGATCACCGACTCCGCCTACGTCGCCGTCTCCATGCGCGTGATGACCCGCATGGGCCAGGCCGTGATCGACCAGCTCGGCGAGGACGGCGAGTTCGTCAAGGCCGTGCACACCGTCGGCGCGCCGCTGGCCGAGGGCGAGGCCGACGTGCCGTGGCCCTGCAACACCACCAAGTACATCTCGCACTTCCCGGAGACCCGCGAGATCTGGTCCTTCGGCTCCGGCTACGGCGGCAACGCCCTGCTCGGCAAGAAGTGCTACGCGCTGCGCATCGCCTCCACCATGGCCCGCGACGAGGGCTGGCTGGCCGAGCACATGCTCGTCCTCAAGCTCACCCCGCCGAGCGGCGAGGCCAAGTACATCGCGGCCGCCTTCCCGTCCGCCTGCGGCAAGACCAACCTCGCCATGCTCCAGCCCACCATCCCGGGCTGGAAGGTCGAGACGATCGGCGACGACATCGCCTGGATGCGCTTCGGCGCGGACGGCCGCCTCTACGCCATCAACCCGGAGGCCGGCTTCTTCGGCGTCGCCCCCGGCACCGGCGTGGACACCAACGCCAACGCGATCGACACCCTCTGGGGCAACACCGTCTTCACCAACGTCGCCCTCACCGACGACGGCGACGTGTGGTGGGAGGGCCTCACCGAGGAGCCCCCGGCGCACCTCACCGACTGGCGCGGCAACGACTGGACCCCGGAGTCCGGCACCCCCGCCGCCCACCCGAACGCGCGGTTCGCCGTCCCGGCCGCGCAGTGCCCGACCATCGCCCCCGAGTGGGAGGACCAGGCCGGCGTCCCGATCTCGGCCATCCTCTTCGGCGGCCGCCGCGCCACCGCCGTCCCGCTGGTCACCGAGTCCTTCGACTGGCAGCACGGCGTCTTCCTCGGCGCCAACATCGCCTCCGAGAAGACCGCCGCCCAGGAGGGCACCGTCGGCGAGCTGCGCCGCGACCCGTTCGCGATGCTGCCGTTCTGCGGCTACAACATGGGCGACTACTTCGCGCACTGGCTGAAGATCGGCGCCCAGGCCGACGCCGAGAAGCTCCCCAAGATCTACTACGTCAACTGGTTCCGCAAGAACAGCGACGGCAAGTTCGTCTGGCCGGGCTTCGGCGAGAACAGCCGCGTGCTGAAGTGGATCGTGGAGCGCCTCGAGGGCACCGGCAAGGGCGTCGAGACCCCGATCGGCGTGCTGCCCGAGGTCGACGGCTTCGACCTCACCGGCCTCGACATCCCGCAGGCCGACATCGACCTGCTGTTCTCCGTGGACGCCGACATCTGGCGCCAGGAGGCCGCGCTGGTCCCGTCCCACCTGGAGATGTTCGGCGAGCACACGCCGACCGAGCTCTGGGACGAGTACCGCGCACTGGTGAAGCGCCTGGGCTGACGCCCGGGTTTGAGGGAGCGTCGCCCCTCCTCCTCACCGAGGGGCGGCGCTGCTCGAACGCTGACGCGAGGTGCAAGAAGGGGCGCGGGGAACCGTGCGCGGCGGAAGGTGCGGATCGCAGCCTTCCGAATCGCGCGGTTCCCCGCGCCCCTCTCGGCTCGCCCCGGGGGTTCGTCCGCCGTTAGGGCTGCGCGTAGCCGCTGAGGAACTCGCCGATGCGGGTGACGGCGTCGGCGATGTCCTCGGGGCGGGGCAGCGTGACCAACCGGAAGTGGTCCGGGTCGGGCCAGTTGAAGCCGGTGCCCTGGACGACCAGGATGCGCTGGGACCGCAGCAGGTCCAGCACCATCTGCGCATCGTCCTTGATCTTGTACACCTGCGGGTCCAGCCGCGGGAACGCGTACAGCGCGCCCTTCGGCTTCACGCAGGTGATGCCGGGGATGTCGTTCAGCAGCCGGTACGCGGTGTCGCGGGACTCCAGCAGCCGGCCGCCCGGCAGCACCAGGTCCTTGATCGACTGCCGGCCGCCCAGCGCCGCCGCCACCGCGTGCTGCGCCGGCATGTTGGCGCACAGCCGCATCGAGGCCAGCACGGTGAGCCCCTCGATGTAGCTGGCGGCCCGGTGCCGGTCGCCGGAGAGCACCATCCAGCCGGAGCGGAAGCCCGCGACCCGGTAGGCCTTGGACATGCCGTTGAAGGTGACGCAGAAGAGGTCCGGGGCGAGCGTGGCCAGCGGCACGTGCTCGGCGTCGTCGTAGAGGATCTTGTCGTAGATCTCGTCCGCGTAGACCACCAGCTTGTGCCGGCGGGCGATCTCGACGATGCCCTCCAGCACCTCGCGCGGATAGACCGCGCCGGTGGGGTTGTTGGGGTTGATCACCACGATGGCCCGGGTGCGGTCGGTGACCTTGGCCTCGATGTCGGCGAGGTCCGGGTACCACTCGGACTGCTCGTCGCAGCGGTAGTGCACGGCGGTGCCGCCGGCCAGCGAGACGGAGGCCGTCCACAGCGGGTAGTCCGGGGCGGGGACGAGCACCTCGTCGCCGTCGTCGAGCAGCGCGGTCATCGCCAGCTGGATGAGCTCGGAGACGCCGTTGCCGAGGAAGACGTCCTCGACCGTCAGGCCGTGCAGGCCGCGCTCCTCGTAGTGCATCACCACGGCGCGGCGGGCGGACAGGAGGCCCTTGGAGTCGCCGTAGCCGTGCGCGGAGGAGAGGTTCTTCAGGATGTCCTGGAGGATCTCCGGCGGCGCCTCGAAGCCGAAGGCGGCGGGGTTGCCGGTGTTCAGCTTGAGGATGCGGTGGCCCTGGTCCTCCAGCCGCATCGCCTCGTCGAGCACCGGGCCGCGGATGTCGTAACAGACATTGGCGAGCTTGCTGGACTGGATGACCTGCATGCCTGACTACTTTACGGCGCCGTAACGCGGATCATCACGTGTTCCCCACCACAGGCTCCGCACACTGCGCGAAGATCGCCGGGAATCACGAGAGGAAGGGGGACGTGATGATCGGGCCATGGGCGGGTGCACTGCTGGGCCTGGCCGCCGCACCGCTGCTGCGGGCCGCCGCGGTGCGCCACGCCGTGCCGTACGGGGAGCCGCTGCGCCACTGCTGTCCGGCCGGGCGGTGGGGGCGGCTGCCGACCGGCCGCTGCCCGGGCTGCGGGGACGCGTCCGCGCAGCTGCGTCCGGGTGCGGTGGAGGCCGCCGCGGCCGCGGTGGGTGCCGCGCTGGGGTGGGCGGCCGACGGCGGCAGCGCCCTGCTGTTCTGCTGGGTCGGCCTGTTCGGGGTGGTGCTCGGCTTCGTCGACGCCGCGGTGCTGCGGCTGCCCGACGCCCTCACCCTGCGACTGGCCGTCGGCACCGCCGTGCTGCTGCCGCTGGCCGACCACCGGCCGCAGGTGCTGCTCCGCTGCCTGCTGGCCGCGGCCGCGCTCGGCCTGCTCTACGGGGGGCTGGCGCTGCTGCTGCCGATCGGCCTCGGCGACGCCAAGCTGGCGCCCAGCCTCGGTGCCGTCCTCGGCCTGTACGGCTGGAGCGCGGTGATCGGCGGGGTGTTCGCGGCGTTCCTGCTGGGCGGGGTGTGGGGCGCCGTCCTGCTGGTGACCCGCCGGGCCGGGCGCGGCGATGCGCTGCCGTTCGGCCCGCCGCTGCTGCTCGGCGCGCTGCTCGCGGTGCTGGCCGCGGCCTGAGCCGCCGTCCGCCGGGCACGGGTGGGCGACCCGCCCCGGACATGGGCGGAGCCCGCCGTACCCCAGCAGTACGGCGGGCTCCTGAGCGACGCACCGGCCCCCACCCTCAGGAGGCGGCGCGCCCCGTGCGGGTTACGGCATCGCGTGGGCGTGGGCGCCCACGTTGGTGGAGAAGTCGTTGCCGTTCTTCTGGTCCCAGTTGGTGGACCAGGTCATCGCGCCGCGGATGGTCGGCCACTTCGCCGGCGGGACGAAGCTGCCGCAGTGGGTGCCGGTGGCCAGGCAGTCCAGCGCGTTGTTGACGACGGTCGAGTTCACGTAGCCGCCGCCGGCCGCCTGGCTGGAGGCCGGGACGCCGATGCCGACCTGGTCCGGCCGCAGGCCGCCCTGGATGTGGGTGCAGACCTGGGCGGTGATGAAGTCGATCGTGCCCTGGGTGTAGACCTTGCCGTCGCAGCCGTTCATGCCGCCCGAGTTGTAGAACTGGGTGTTGACGACGGTCAGGATGTCCTTGGTGTTGAGCGCCAGCTGGAAGTAGGCGCCGGCGGTGCTGTACATCCCGATGGTCTCGGGGGCCATGGTCAGGATGAACTTCGAGCCGACCTTGGACTGCAGGGTGTGCAGCGACTGCGACATGTACGTCGGGTCGACGCCGTTCTCCAGGTCGATGTCCACGCCGTCGAAGCCGTACTGCTGGATCAGCGCGTAGGCGGTGTTGGCGAAGTTCGTCGCCGCGGCCGAGTTGGCCACGCTGATGGCGCCGTTCTGGCCGCCGACCGAGAGCACCACGCGCTTGCCGGCGGCGTGCTTGGCGGCGATGTCCGCCTTGAAGTCCGCGTCGGTGTAGCCGCCGAGCTTGCTGCTCAGCGCCGGGTCCAGGGTGAAGCTGATCGCGCCGGGCGTGCCGGTGGCGTCGGCGAAGGAGACCGCGATGATGTCGTACGCGCTCTGCACGTCGCGCAGCCGCTGCACCGGGGCGCCGTTGTCGAAGTTCTGCCAGTAGCCGGTCAGCACGTGCTTGGGCAGGCCGCCGTTCGGCGTCGAGGTGCTGGTCGGCGTGGGGCTGGAGGTCGGCGTCGGGCTGCTCGTCGGCGAGGACGTGGGCGAGGACGTCGGCGACGCGGTCGGCGAGGTCGAGTTGGACGGCCTCGGCGAGGTCGGGCTGCTGGTCGGGGTGGCGGTGCCGCCCGGTCCGGTCAGCGTGATGTCGTCCGCGCCGTAGGCGCCCTGGCCGTACCAGCCGTGCACGTACAGGGTGATGCTGTTGGTCGACGCGCCGGTGGTGAAGGTGGTCGACAGCTGGTTCCAGCTGCTCTGGCTGGACCAGGTCGACGGATCGGTCGAACCGGTGCCGCGGGCGCCGAGGTAGACGTACGGGCCCTGCACGAAGCCGGCCAGCGTGTAGCTGGTGTTCGGCAGCACGCTGACGGTCTGGGTGCACTCGGCGGTGTCGGAGCTGCTCGGCGCGGCGCTCAGCGCGTACGAGCCGGCGTGCACCGGGGAAGAGGCGGCGCTCGCGGTGCCGGTGCAGGTCCAGCCGGACAGGTTGCCGGCTTCGAAGCCGCCGTTGGTGACCAGGTTGCCGACGGCTGCGCCGGCCCCGCCGGCGGTCAGCGCCAGGCCGGCCCCGGCCAGGGCGAGGGCGGTGGTGCCGGCCGCGACGGCGACCGGGAGCGAGGTGCGGCGCCGCCGGTGGGACGGCTGCGCGACGGGACGGGCCATGGGCGGTCTCCTGTGAGGAGGGAGGGGAGCCGCCGCGGTGGGGGTCGCGGCGGCTCCGTGGGGGAGGGACGAGGGGGTCCGCAGAAGTGCCGGGAAGGCTCCGGTGTGCCCTCGCTCACAAGCTGGACTAGACCAATGCCGGGCGTCAAGGACCCCGCTGCCGCTTTACGCCCGGCTTACGGCCGATTTAAGGAAGCGGAGACCGGACCGCCTCCTCACGGGCGCGGGACGACCCGGAACGGTTCGGGAACGAAGCCGTGACCCCATCGGTACCTGCGGCTTTACCTCCGCGCACCGGGCCGGAGTAGGCTGCGCAGGGATTTTTCGCACCAAGGCCGGCGATCGGCGACGAGCACGGAGGGGCCGAGGAACATGGGTCTGCGCGATGTGGTCGAGCGCACGCCGGGTCTGCGCACCCTGCTGGACAACGCCTACCGCCTCTACGGCCGGCGGGTCGAGGTCCACCTCGACAACACCCCCCGCCACATCGGCGTGATCCTCGACGGCAACCGCCGCTGGGCGAAGGCCACCGGCGGCACCACCGCCCAGGGCCACCAGCGCGGCGCCGACAAGATCAGCGAATTCCTCGGCTGGTGCGACGAGACGCACGTCAAGGTCGTCACCCTGTGGATGCTCTCCACCGACAACCTCTCCCGGCCCGCCGAGGAGCTCGTCCCGCTGCTCGGCATCATCGAGGACGCCGTCCGCGGCCTGGCCGAGGCCCGCCGCTGGCGGATCAACCCGGTCGGCGCACTCGACCTGCTGCCCCCGCGCACCTCGCAGGTGCTGAAGGAGGCGGCGCACGACACCGCCCACATCGAGGGCATCACCGTCAACGTCGCGATCGGCTACGGCGGACGCCGGGAGATCGCCGACGCCGTCCGCTCGCTGCTCCAGGAGCACGCCGACCGCGGCACCCCGATCGAGCAGCTCGCCGAGATCCTCGACGTCGAGCACATCGCCGAGCACCTCTACACCAAGGGCCAGCCCGACCCGGACCTGGTCATCCGCACCTCGGGCGAGCAGCGGCTCTCCGGCTTCCTGCTCTGGCAGAGCGCGCACAGCGAGTTCTACTTCTGCGAGGCGTACTGGCCGGCCTTCCGCAAGGTCGACTTCCTGCGGGCGCTGCGCGACTACCAGCTGCGCAACCGGCGGATGGGGCTCTGAGCCCTCCGGCCGGGCGGCACTGACGCCGGGTCAAACGACATACCCGCAGGCCACGAGCCCAAAACGTGCTCCTGTTGTGATCCGACAGTTCGCGCCCGGGGGTATGCACGGGACGTCACCGGGGCATATACCGGTCAGACCGGTACCCCGGCCACCGGGGTCGCGGGGACCGGTGAGCCGCGGGTGACGCTGGGTCATCCGCTCTGGAGGCCTAGTGGTCAGTTCCAAGAGCCGCCGGACACCAGACCGGCGCACGTACGTTCTCGACACCAGCGTGCTCCTGGCGGACCCGCTCGCCATGACCCGCTTCGAGGAGCACGAGGTCGTCCTGCCGGTGGTCGTGGTCACCGAGCTGGAGGCCAAGCGCCACCACCCGGAGCTGGGCTACTTCGCCCGCCAGGCGCTCCGTCTCCTCGACGACTACCGCATCCGCCACGGCCGGCTCGACGAGCCGATCCCGGTCGGCGAGCTCGGCGGCACCATCCGGGTCGAGCTGAACCACTCCGACCCGTCGATACTGCCGGCCGGCTACCGCGTCGGCGGTGGCGAGGCGGACACCCGCATCCTCGCGGTCGCCCGCAACCTGCAGGCCGAGGGGTACGACGTCACCGTCGTCTCCAAGGACCTACCGCTGCGGATCAAGGCCAGCTCGGTCGGGTTGCTCGCCGAGGAGTACCGCGCCGAGCTGGCGATCACCTCCGGCTGGACGGGCATGACGGAGCTGCACGTCCCCGGCGACCAGGTCGACGCGCTCTTCGGCGCGCCGCACGACGCCGCGGTGGACGTCGACGGCGCCGCCGAACTCCCGGTGCACACCGGTCTCGTCCTGCAGTCGGAGCGCGGCCGGGCCCTCGGCCGGGTCACCCACGACGGGCGGGTGAAGCTGGTCCGCGGCGACCGCGAGGTGTTCGGCCTGCGCGGCCGCAGCGCCGAGCAGCGGGTCGCGCTCGACCTCCTGCTCGACCAGGAGGTCGGCATCGTCTCCATGGGCGGCCGGGCCGGCACGGGCAAGTCAGCGCTGGCGCTGTGCGCCGGCCTGGAGGCCGTGCTCGAGCGCCGGCAGCACCGCAAGGTGATGGTGTTCCGTCCGCTGTACGCGGTCGGCGGCCAGGAGCTCGGCTACCTCCCGGGCAGCGAGGCCGAGAAGATGGGCCCCTGGGCGCAGGCGGTCTTCGACACCCTCTCGGCGGTCACCACCCCGGACGTCATCGAGGAGGTCATCTCCCGCGGGATGCTGGAGGTCCTGCCGCTCACCCACATCCGCGGCCGGTCGCTGCACGACGCCTTCGTGATCGTGGACGAGGCCCAGTCGCTGGAGCGGAACGTCCTGCTGACCGTCCTCTCCCGGATCGGCCAGGGCTCGCGGGTGGTGCTCACCCACGACGTCGCCCAGCGGGACAACCTGAGGGTCGGCCGGTACGACGGCGTGGTCGCGGTGGTGGAGAAGCTGAAGGGGCACCCGCTGTTCGCCCACATCACGCTGACCCGTTCCGAGCGGTCGCCCATCGCGGCCCTCGTCACCGAGATGCTGGAGGACGTGCAGCCGTGATGACGTAGCGGTCAAAAGCGGACAAAACCGTATGAATGACCGTCAAGGGGCCTGTCGCATAGCGGCAGGCCCCTCGTCCTGTCATCGGATCGGACGGGTCGTCGACGACCTTTCGGGCAAAAGCCCAGCTCGCAAAGATTGTGAGATCCGCCACGCAACCGGGAATTGCGTAGACACGTCCCCGTGCGGCATGGTGAGGGTTCTGTCAGGCCCCGCGTACGGCTGAATCACGCCCGGCAACTCCGGTCGGCGGGCACACAACTGAACACCGATGAGCCGTACGCCGCCCGTTCACCAAGCCGTTCCGAGCCAGCTCGGCCCGGCAGCCGGGCCAGTGTCTCCCGTGACCAGCACCGACGGAGGCGAGCGGCAAGGGGCATGTTGCGCCTGTACGGTCACGCATGGGCGCCGCCGGAAGGAAACCATGTGACTCGGATCTCGGTCCGGGGAGTTGCTGTCGCCTCCGCCACCGCCGTCACCGCTGTCGGTGCCGTCGTGGGCGCGGCCTCTGGCAGCGAGGGCAAGACCGCTCAGACGGTCGATGTCGCGAGCGCGACGCTGCTCGCCGACGTCCCCTCGGGTGCCCAGGCACAGACCGTCAGCGACAACTTCGCCCGCCAGGCGAGCGCCCAGCAGGTGTCCGCCGACGCGGCCGCCAAGAAGGCCGCCGAGGAGGCCGCGCGCCAGAAGGCCGCCGCCGACGCGCAGGCCAAGGCGGATGCGGAGAAGGCTGCCAAGGCCGCCGAAGAGGCGAAGCGGAAGGCCGACCAGGAGGCCGCCAACCGCGCCGCCGCGCGCAGCGCCCTGGCCGCCATCCCGGCCGGCTCGGTGCAGGCGATGGCCGCCCAGATCATCGGCGACGCCACCCAGTTCTCCTGCTTCAGCGAGATCGTGAAGCGCGAGAGCGGCTGGAACTACACCGCCACCAACGCGTCCTCCGGCGCGTACGGCCTGGTACAGGCCCTGCCCGGCTCGAAGATGGCATCCGTCGCCGACGACTGGCGCACCAACCCGGCGACCCAGATCAAGTGGGGCCTCAACTACATGAACAGCCGCTACGGCAGCCCCTGCGGCGCCTGGTCGTTCTGGCAGTCCCACCACTGGTACTGATCCTGCCGCACCCGTACGTGCCCGAAGGCCCCCGACCGCTCAGGTCGGGGGCCTTCGACGTGCCGGGGGCGAAAGGCGGGCCGCGCCGCCCGGGCGGCGCTGACCAGGGCGCTCACGGGCGGTGCGGCTCGATGCGGACGCGGGGCGCCGGAGCGGGTCCTGGACCTCCGGCACCGGCCGGTCCGCCGGCAGATGGTCCGTTGTACTGGGGGTCCTCCCCTCTCGGCAGAGTCCGAAACCATCTGTTCGCGTTGATTCGCACCTTTTGCTCCGCAGCGGGCCCCGGGGTGCACGGGACCGCGGACACCCCGGGCGGGTAGCGTCGCCCTGACGTCCGCGGCGGACGGCCCGACGGGCGGCGCCGGACGGACGGGAACCGACGGGGAGGGGCGAGGACGTGGCAGCCGAGAGAGCCGACGGGGCGCGGGACCGGAAGGTCCTCAAGGCGCTCGCCAAGACCGGTGCCGTCGCCGCCGGGGTGTGGGCCGCCGTCGAGCGGCGCCGCCGGGCCGCGGCCCAGTCCGACACCGACACCGACACCGCAGCCGACGGCGAGTCGGCCGAACACATCCCGCAGCCCCGCCGGGCCGAGCCCGAGCGCCTGATCCACCCCGGCCGCGAGGTCCACCACCCCGGGCGGCCGGCCACCCCGGCCGAGGCCGTGCCGTGGGGCCTGCGGGTCGCCGCCGAGTCGACCTGGCGGCTGCTGCTGCTCGGCGTCGCC
This sequence comes from Kitasatospora sp. NPDC051914, assembly GCF_040680995.1. NCBI lineage: Bacteria > Bacillati > Actinomycetota > Actinomycetes > Kitasatosporales > Streptomycetaceae > Kitasatospora > Kitasatospora sp. NPDC051914. The sequence goes on along the minus strand of NZ_JBFAXX010000052.1, from coordinate 48,311 downwards.
CTCTACGTGGTCTTCCAGGTCGTCGACATGCTGCGGCTGGTCGCCTTCGCCGTCCTCGCGGCGCTGCTGATCTCCGCCCTGCTGGAGCCCACCGTCTCCTGGCTGAAGCGGCTCGGCGTACCACGCTCGCTGGCCGCGGCCGGCACCTTCCTGAGCGGCATCGCCGGCATCGGCCTGGTCGGCTGGTTCGTGGTGTGGCAGGTGACCACCAACCTCGAGTCGGTGACCGGCAAGGTCCAGGCCGGCGTCAACCAGCTCCGCGAGTGGCTGGTGACCGGCCCGCTGCACCTGACGCAGCAGCAGATCAACGACTTCGCCAAGCAGATCTCCACCGCCATCGGCAGCAACTCCGAGCAGATCACCTCGGCCGGCTTCACCGGCGTCACCATCGCCGTCGAGGTCCTCACCGGCGTGGTGCTCGCCGCCTTCACCACGTTCTTCCTGCTGTACGACGGAGCCCGGATCTGGTCCTGGGCGCTGCGGTGCCTGCCGCGGCACTCCCGCTACGCGATGGCCGGCGCCGGCCCCAAGGCCTGGACCACCCTCACCGCGTACGTGCGCGGCACCGTCTTCGTGGCCTTCATCGACGCGCTCTGCATCGGCATCGGCATCCAGCTGCTCGGCGTGCCGATGGCGCTGCCGCTCGCAGTGATCATCTTCCTGGGCGCCTTCGTGCCGCTGGTCGGCGCACTGGTCACCGGCACCATCGCGGTCCTGATCGCGCTGGTCACCGTGGGGCCGTTCACCGCACTGATGGTGCTGGTCGTGCTGGTCGCCGTCCAGCAGATCGAGGGGCACCTGCTGCAGCCGCTGATCCTCGGCCGCGCGGTCGCGGTGCACCCGCTGGGCGTGGTGCTCGGCGTGGCCGCGGGCTCGATCGTCGGCGGCATCGGCGGCGCCATCGTGGCCGTCCCGCTGATCGCCGTGACCAACACGGTCGTCTCCCACCTCCGCCGCCGCAACGCCGCCGGCCTGGAGGTCTTCGAGGCCCTGGAGAACGCCCGCCAGAAGTAAACAGCCAGGGGCGCGGGGAACTGCGCGCGGCGGGAGAGGCTGAGCTCAGCCGTCTTCCGTCTCGCGCAGTTCCCCGCGCCCCTTGCGGTGCGCCCGGTGCCTCAGATCGAGGCGATGGCGGCCTCGGAGTCGAGGGTGGCGGCGACGGCCTGGATCACCGAGGCGATCTTGATGGAGGCCTGGATGACCTCGCGCTCGACGCCGGCCTTCTTCAGGACGGCCTCGTGCGAGTCCAGGCACTGGCCGCAGCCGTTGATCGCGGAGACCGCGAAGCACCACAGCTCGAAGTCGGCCTTCTCGACGCCCGGGGTGCCGATGATGTTCATCCGCAGGCCGGCCCGCATGCTGCTGTACTCCTTGTCGGAGAGCAGGTGCAGCGTCCGGTAGTAGACGTTGTTCATCCCCATGACGGCGGCGGCGCCCTTGGCGGCGTCGTACGCCTCGGGCTTGAGGTTCGCCTTCGCCTCCGGCTCCAGTTCGCGCAGCACGGCGGGGGAACGGGTGGCCATCGCGCAGGCCAGCACCGTGCCCCAGAGCTGCTGCGTCGGGAGGTCGGAGTTGCCGATGACCGCGCTCAGGTTGAGCTTGAGGTCCTTGGCGTAGCCGGGGAGGGCGGCCTTCAGGTCGTCGAGGGCCATGGGTCAGCCCGCCAGGAGGGCCTGGGCGTCGAGGGTGTCCTCGCCCTTGGTCCAGTTGCACGGGCACAGCTCGTCGGTCTGCAGGGCGTCGAGCACCCGCAGGACCTCCTTGGGGTTACGGCCGACGGAGCCGGCGGTCACCATGACGAACTGGATCTCGTTGTTGGGGTCGACGATGAACACCGCGCGCTGGGCGGTGCCGTCGGCGGCCTCGACGCCGCAGGCGCGCATCAGGTCGTGCTTGACGTCGGCCAGCATCGGGAACGGCAGGTCGCGCAGGTCCTTGTGGTCCTTGCGCCAGGCGTGGTGGACGTACTCGGAGTCACCGGAGACGCCGAGGATCTGGGCGTCGCGGTCGGCGAACTCCTCGTTCAGCTTGCCGAACGCGGCGATCTCGGTCGGGCAGACGAAGGTGAAGTCCATCGGCCAGAAGAAGACGATCTTCCACTTGCCCTCGTAGGTCTTGTGGTTGATCTCGGCGAAGGCGTTCGCGGCGTCGAGGTCGACACAGGCGTTGAGTTCGAACTCGGGGAACTTGTCACCGATCGTGAGCACGTTCGCTTCTCCTGGTTTGAGATATGAGGGAAAGTGCCCGAATTGCCTATGGTTCGACGTATTCGGACGTCATCCACCCTCGCACACCACGGACTGATCGGGGAAATAGCTAGACTCGTCGCATCTGATCGGAGAGAGCTATCAGTACTGCCCTGCACCACGGCAAGCCCCGCACACCCAGCGTCGCCCAGCTGCGCGCCTTCGTCGCCGTCGCCGAGCACCGGCACTTCCGGGAGGCCGCCGCGGCCACCGGCACCAGTCAGCCGGCCCTCTCCGGAGCCGTCGCGGCGCTGGAGGAGGTCCTCGGCGTCCAGCTCGTCGAGCGTACGACCCGCCGCGTCATCATCACCCCACTGGGCGAGCGCGTCGCCGAGCACGCGCGCCGCGTCCTCGGCTCGCTGCACTCCCTCACCGAGGCGGTCGAGGCCGCCCGCCGGCCGTTCACCGGCCCGCTGCACCTCGGCGTGATCCCGACGGTCGCACCGTACCTGCTGCCCACCGTGCTGCGGCTGGTCCGCGACAGCTACCCCGAGCTGGAACTGCACGTCCACGAGGAGCGCACCCCCTCGCTGCTGGAGGGGCTCGCCTCCGGCCGGCTCGACGTGCTGCTCCTCGCCCTGCCCGCCGGCGGCGCCGCACCCACCCGGGACATCCCGCTCTTCGACGAGGACTTCGTCCTGGTCGCCCCGCCCGGCCACCCGCTGGCCGGCCGCACCGACGTCCCCCGGGACGTCCTGCTCGACCTCGACGTGCTGCTCCTCGAGGAGGGCCACTGCCTGCGCGACCAGGCCCTCGACATCTGCCGCGAGGTCGGCGCCGACGCGGCCGCCGGCACCACCCGGATCGCCGGGCTCTCCACCCTCGTCCAGCTGGTCGCCGGCGGTCTCGGCACCACCCTGCTGCCGGCCACCGCCCTCGACGTCGAGGCCGGGCGCTCCGACCGGCTCGCCGCCGTCCGCTTCACCGCCCCCGCCCCCGGCCGCCGGATCGGCCTCGCCACCCGCCCCGGCTCGGCCCGCAGCGAGGAGTACGGCCGCTTCGCCGCCGCCCTCAAGGGCGTGCTCCGCGAGTTGCCCGTCCGCATCGTCGAGTAGCCCCCACCGCACCCGTGCGGCCCGCATCGCCGCCCGGCCCGCTGGGCATACCTCCACCGAAGATCCGATCGAAGGGGGTGGCGCGTGTACGTCTCGCGGATCAAGGTGACCGGCCTCGGGTGCTTCGACGGCCCGCGCGCCGCCGACCTCGCCGTCGACCCCGGCCCAGGCTGGACGGTCCTCGCCGGGCCGAACGGCTCCGGCAAGACCACCCTGCTGCACGCCCTGGCCCTCGCCCTCGGCGCACCCGGGACGGACAGCGCCGGCCCGCCCGCCGGCGGCGCGGCCGGAACGGTCGAACTGCCCGGCCTCGCCCGCTGGAGCAGCACCGACGGCGCCGAACGCACCGGCCGCACCCGCACCCGGACCTGCCACCTCGGCGCCGACCGCACCCCGCCCACCGCACTCACCCCGGCCGCCGCCGCCCTCCTGGAGGAGGGCCTGCTGCCCGACGGGTGGCGGATCGCCGACCCCGACCGCGTGCTCGCCGCCGGCCCCGACGGCCGCACCGTGCCGCTCGCCGCCCTCGGCAGCGGCACCGCCGCCCTCGCCGCGATCACCGCCGCCCTCGCCGGGGACGCCCGCACCGAACCCGTCGACGGCGCCACCACCGTGCCGCGGGCGGCCGTGGCCCTGATCGACGACATCGACCTGCACCTGCACCCCGTCCGGCAGCAGTCGATCGGCGGCTGGCTGACCACTCGCTTCCCCAACGTGCAGTTCCTGGTCGCCACGCACAGCCCGTACGTCTGCCAGGCCGCAGACCCCGGCACGCTGGTGCGCCTCGCCGCCCCCGGCGAGGCCGCCCCGCCGCGCGTCCTCGACGAGGACGTCCACCAGCGCGTCCTGTACGGCAGCGGCGACGACACCGCCCTGTCCGAACTGTTCGGCCTGCCCAGCGCCTACTCCGCCGCCGCCGAGGCCGAACGCCGGCTGCTCGTCCGGCTGGAGCGCAAGCTCTACACCGGCCGCGCCACCAGCGCCGAGCGCGACGCCTACCGCCGCCTCGGCGCCAAGCTCAACAGCTCCCTCGGCGCCCGCGCCGACGAACTCGCCGCCCGGCTGCTGGGCGACCAGCCGTGATCCCGCTCCGGAGGCCGCCGCTCACGCCCTCGCTCACCGCCGACCTCGCCCGCCGCACCGCCGCCATACGCGCCGCCGGGCCCAGCACCGCCGCCGGCCGGGCCGCCTGGCGCACCGCCCGCCAGCCCAAGGCCCAACTGCGCCTGATGCTCAGGCGGATGGCCCCCGGCCTGGAACGCTGCATGTACTGCGGCGACAACCTCGGCACCGACATCGACCACTTCGAGCCGATCGCCCGCGACCCGCTGCGCACCTTCGACTGGCAGAACCACCTGCTCGCCTGCGCCCACTGCAACAGCAACCAGAAGCGCGACCGCTTCCCCTGCGACCCGGCCACCGGCGAGCACCTGCTGGTCGACCCGTCCCGCGAGGACCCGGCCGACCACCTGGTGCTCTACCTGGAGTCCGGCGCCTACGACCCGCTCACCGCCAAGGGCGAGGCCACCATCGACGTCTTCGGCCTCAACTCCCGCGCCGAACTCGTCCGCGGCCGCCGGATGATGTTCACCGTCGTCAAGTCGCTCCTCGGCGCCTGGCACACGGCAGGGGCCGCCGGCCGCACCCGCGAGCAGCACGAGTTCCTGGACGCCCTGCGCCTGCTGCACCACGCGGACGTGCTCCGCACCGTCCTCGCCCTGCGCCGCACCCCACCCCTCGCCGACGCCGTCCTCGGCCGGAGCCTCGCCGCCGTGGTGCAGGAACTCGTCACCACCGAACCCGAATTCGACCGCCGCTAGGGGTGGGTGTCCCACAGGGGCGCTACCGCCGCCCCGCGGAGGCGGGTACCGCCCGGCCGCGGGCGGGCAGGCGCTGCTCGAACCAGACCACCTTGCCCGCGCCGAGCCGGGTCGCCCCCCAGTCGTCCGCGCAGCGGGCGACTATCTGCAGGCCGCGGCCGTGCTCGTCGTCCGGCCCGGCCCGGCGGGCGCGCGGCAGCGCCGGGCTGTCGTCGCCGACCTCGCACCGCAGCCGCGACGTCCGCACCAGCCGCAGCGTCACCGGCCGGGTGGCGTGCCGGATCGCATTGGTGACCAGTTCGGAGACCATCAGCTCGGTGGTCTCCGACAGCTCCTCCAGGCCCCAGCGGCGCAGTGCGTGGGCGGCCAGCCGCCGCGCCCGGCCGGGGGTCTCGTGCCGCGGCTGGAGGTACCAGTAGGAGACGTCCTCGGCCGGGATGCCGTCGAAGGCGGCCGCGAGCAGGGCGATGTCGTCGGCCCGCTCGCCGGACGGCAGCACCCGCAGGGCCTCCTGGCAGACGTGCTCGGGCGAGTGCCGGTGCGCGGAGGCGAGGCGGCTGCGCAGCTGTTCCAGGCCGGTCGCCAGCGACCGCCGACGGCTCTCCACCAGGCCGTCGGTGAACAGCAGCAGGGCCGAGCCGGGGGGAGCGGGGAGTTCGGTGGAGGTGAAGTCGACCCCGCCGACGCCGATCGGTGCGCCGGGCGGCAGGTCGAGCAGTTCGGCGGTGCCGTCGGGGCCGATCAGGACGGGCGGCACATGGCCGGCGTTGGCCAGCACGACCCGGTTGGCGATCGGGTCGTACACCGCGTACACGCAGGTCGCCAGGTGCTGTTCGGCGCCGAGGTGCTGGGCCTGTTCGTCCAGGTGGTAGAGCACCTCGTGCGGCGGAAGGTCGAGGCCGGCCAGGGTCTGGGCGCTGGTGCGGAGCTGGCCCATGACGGCGGCCGAGGTCAGCGAGTGGCCCATCACGTCGCCGACGATCAGTGCCACCCGGTTGCCGGGGAGTTCGACCGAGTCGTACCAGTCGCCGCCGACCTGGGCGCCGCGCTCGCCGGGCAGGTAGCGGTGGGCGAGCCGCACCCCGTGCGGCTGCGGCAGGTGCGCGGGCAGCATCCGGCGCTGCAGTTCGCGGGCGGTCTCGAACTCTCGGGCGTAGCGCAGGGCGGTGTCCACCGCGAGGCCGGTCTGGGTGGCCAGGTGGCGGGCCATCGCGGTGTCGGCGGGCTCGAACCGGGCGGGGCCCGCCTTGCCGGGGCGGCGGATCAGCAGCAGGAGCCCGAGCACGGCCTTCCGGCCGCGCAGCGGCAGGAGCAGCAGCGCGGTGCCCGCGGCGAGGCGGCCCAGGGTGCGGGCGCCGTACAGCTCGGTGAGCAGCGGGCGGAGCCGGTCCGCGGAGGGCGTGCCGAGCACCGCGGGCCCGTACGGTGCAGGGCCGGCCAGCAGCCGGGCGAGCGGGCCGTCGGCGGAGGGCCGGCACAGCCGTGAGCGGCGGCCCAGCCGGGTGCCGTGGCCGTGGTGCAGCTTCAGTGCGGTGGGCGGCCCGGGGTCGCGCTCCACCGGCGGCAGCGGGTCGCGCAGGTGCACCACGGCGGCGTCCGCGAGCGCCGGGACGACCGAGCGGCCGAGGTCGCGCAGGGTGGTGCGGAGGTCCAGCGAACCGTTGATCCGCCGGGTGGCGGCCTCCAGGTACCCCAGCCGTTCGGTCAGGCCGGGCCGGTCGTCCTGCTCCGGCGCGGAGCGCTGGGCGCCGACCAGTGGCGCGGCGGCGGTCGGCCGCCCCGCCTGGGGCGTGGAGTGGTCGCGCACGGGCTGCCCGTTCTTGAGCTGTCGAGGGTGGTCGGGCCTGGTCGGTCAGGTGGTGCGCCGACAGCGCAGGAAGAGCTGTTCCTCCGGCGGCAGGGCGGTCGACGCGGGCGCGTACGGGTGGCCGGTGCACGCCTCCACCTCGAAGCCGGCCGCTGCCAGCGTCTGCACGAGCTCCTCCCGGAGGTAGCCGCTGATCCGCAGTTCGCGGCCGAGGAACGGCAGCGGCGCGTCGTCCAGGTCGGCCTCGACCATGCCGAGCGCCAGCAGCCCGCCCGGCCGGAGCAGGGTGCGGATGCGCCGCAGCACCACGGCGATCTCCGCCCTGGGCAGCAGGACGAGCGAGAAGAAGGCGGTGGCCGCGGCGAACTCCCCTGCCGCGTCCGGCCCGAGCCCGGGCACGCCCCAGGCGGTGGCGGCCCGCAGGGTCGCCAGGTCGTACATGTCCATCCGGTGCAGCTCGGCGCCGGGCACCGCCCGGGCGGCCGCGGCCAGCATCCCGTCCGAGAGGTCGATGCCGGTCACCCGCAGCCCGCCGGCGGACAGTTGGCGCGTCGTCGGGTCACCGGTGCCGCATCCGACGTCCAGCACCCGCGCGCCGGAGGCCAGTTCGTTCAGCAGCCAGTCGCCGCAGGCGGTCTGGCCGGTACGGTCGGGGAAGACCTCGTCGTAGCGCGGGCCGATCGCGTCGAAGGCGACCGCCTGCAGGGCCCGTTCGGAGCGGCGCCGACGGCCGACGTGGGACGGGTCCGAGATCTGTCCGGTTGTCACGCCTTGGGCACCTCTCCACCTGGCTCCCCGGCGGGACCGACCCGCCACAGTCTCCGCCCCCGCGTCGGTTTGTCGATGTGTCTGCTGGCCTTCGAGGATAAGCGTGATCACTTCGCCGTGGGGCACCTTTCCGGCCAACTCGCCGCAGTCGGCCGCAGTTGGCCGGGTTTCGGACGAAACGGGCCGCCGGGCCGGGGGCAGACCGGAGCGGAGCAGGGTGGTGCACTTGTCGGCGTGCGCCGGTCAACTGCTGTGACCTGCGAAAACGCCATCAACGCGGGCGTTTATCGAACGTCAATCGCCGGCTGTCAGAGTCTTCTCAGCGCCGGGGAAGCGTCAAAGCGTTCCCGCAGCCGGGGGGCTGCGGGAGCGCCGGCGCCCCAGGGGGAAGGCCGCCCGTCGGGGGGACGGACGGCCTACGGCGCGGGGGGAGAGAAGGGCTCGGTGTGCTGCTGCACCGCGATGAGGTCCCGGACGGGGAGGGCCTCGGGCACACCGAGCCGGCTGAACACCGAGTGCGCCTCCTGGAGACAGGCCAGCCCACGCGCGGGCTGCCCCAGCTCCAGGAGCGCCTCGCCCAGCGCGGCATTGGCCAGACCCTGGCAGTAGGCGGCGTCCAGTTCCTGCGCGATGGCGAGTGACTCGTCCGCCGACTCCGCGGCCTCCGCCGGCCGGCCGTCCGCCAGCAGGCACGCCGCGAGCCGGGCCAGCGAGTAGCCCTCCCAGATGCGGTGCTGCTGCAGCTCGTACAGCCGGTGCGCCTCACGCAGGTGCCCGGCCGCCTCGCCCGGCGAGCCCGTCGACCGCAGGACCACGCCGAGCTGGTACAGCGTGTCGGCCAGGCACGGCACATTGCCGGACGACCGGGCCGCCGCCACGGCCTCCTGCGCGGTGCGCGCCGCATCCTCGTGCTGGCCCAGGTCGAGGTGGGCACGGGCGATGTTCCCCAGCAGCCGGGCCTCGCTCACCGAGGCACCGAGGCTGCGGCTCATCACCTTGGCCTCCTCGAAGAACGCCAGCGCCTCGGCGGACCGGTCGGCCAGGCTCAGCACGATCGCCAGCAGATTGGTCACCGACACCCGCAGATGGGTCGGGTCGTCGGACGGCTGGTAGCCGAGGCTGCGGCGCAGCGACGCCTCCGCGTTCTGGAACTCCCCGGCCACGTGCTGGAGAAACCCCAACGCCGAGTGCACCCTGGCCAGCACCGCGAAGTCGCCGTGGGTGCGGGCGTTCTCCTCCGCGGCGTGCAGGATCTCGGTGATCCGCTGACCGTGGGTGGGGTCCTCCACGAGGGCGTTCAGCACGACCAGGAGGTCGACTGCCGGGCGCAGCAGCTCCAGCGGCTCGCCGACGGCGGAGCCGACACTGCTCAGCAGCAGGCCGATCTCGGACCGTATCCAGGTCTGCGCGGCGGAGCTGTCGGCGAAGTCCGGCCCCTGCGGGGCAGCACGGTGCAGCGGCTCCGGCAGCAGGTCGTCCGGCTCGATGGCGCGCGCCGCAGTGCGCATGGAGGCGACGAGCAGGTCGAGCAGCCGCAGCCGGGCCTCCCGCTGCTCCGCCAGGTCCTGCAGCTTCTCGTTCTGCCGCTGGGCGTAGAGCCGCAGCAGATCGTGGTAGCGGTAGCGGCCGGGGGTGAAGCACTCCAGCATGTTCGCCTCGACGAGCGCCTCGGCGAGCTCCTCCGCCTCGTCCTCCCCGCAGCCGAGCAGCGCCGTGACGGCGGACAGCGGCAGGTCGGGCGAGTCGACGAGCGACAGCAGCCGGAAGGCGCGCGCCTCCGCCGGGCGCAGCTGGCCGTAGCCGAGCCCGAGCGTCGTCTCCACGGCCAGGTTGCCCAGCTGGAGCTCCTGCAGTCGCCGGCGCTGGTCCGCTAACCGACGGGCCAGGTCCGACACGCTCCAGCGGGGACGGCTGGCGAGCCGTGCCGCGGCGATCCGGACGGCGAGCGGCAGGAATCCGCAGGAGGCGACCACGGCGAGCGCGGCCTCGGGTTCGGCTGCCGCCCGGTCGTGGCCGACGATGGCGGAGAACAGCGCGAGCGCCTCTTCGGGCGTCAGCTCCTCGACGTCCACCAGGTGGGCGCCGGGGATCCCGGCCAGACGCGACCGGCTGGTCACCAGGACGGCGCTGCCGGACACCCCGGGGACGAGCGGCAGCAGCTGCGCCGCGTCCCGGGCGTTGTCCAGCAGGATCAGCATCCGGCGGTCGGCGAGCACCGACCGGTAGAGCGCGGCCCGCTGCTCGAGGGAGTCCGGGGTCTCGGTCGCGCCGAGCGCGTACAGGAAGTCGCCCAGGACGACCGCGGGATCGGCGGGCGTGTCGCCTGCACCGCGCAGGTCCACGTACAACTGTCCGTCCGGGAAGGCGGACCGGATGCTGTGGGCGACGTGCACGGCCAGTGTGGTCTTGCCGACGCCGCCGATGCCGGCCAGCGAGGTGACCACCACGGCCTGCCCGGTGCCGCTGCGCAGGACGTCCCGCAGCTCGCCGACCAGCTTCGTCCGGCCGCTGAAGTCGGACACGTCCGCCGGGAGCTGGGCGGGCGGAACGAAGGCCTGCGCCTCTTCCTGGTCCCGCCCGGCGGCCGAGGCGGCAGGGGCGGGCATCAGCGTCGGATCGGCGGCCAGGATGCGGGCGTGCATCGCGGAGAGCCCGGCGCCCGGCTCCACGCCGAGCTCCTCGATCAGCAGTTTGCGGGTGTCCGCGTAGACGCCCAGCGATTCGGCCTGCCGTCCGCAGCGGTACAGGGCGAGCATCAGGAGCTCGCGCAGCCGCTCCCGCAGCGGGTACTCGGCCGCCAGCGAGCTGAGTTCGGCGGAGATCTCCGCGTGCAGGTTGATCTCCAGCGCGGCGGCGCAGCGCTCCTCCTGCGCGGCGATCTGGCGCTCGGTCAGCCGCGTGCGGTGCGCTTCGGCGTACGGGCCCGGAATGCCGGCGAGCGGCCGGCCGCTCCACAGCGAGAGGGCGGACACCAGCAGCCCGTGCGCCGTCCCGTGGTCGCCCGCCGCCCTGGCCACTGCGGCGTCCGCCACCCTGGAGTCGAAGAGCGCGAGGTCCAGTGCCTCCCGGGCGACCCTCAGCGCGTAGCCGTCGCTCACCGACACCAGCAGTTCGGCGGGGGCACGCAGTTCGCGGTTCGGCTCGATGACCGATCTGAGCCGGGAGATGTAGGTGCGCAGTGCGGCCACGGCCTGCGGCGGCGGCCGGTCCCCCCAGAGGCCGTCCACCAGGTCCTGGGTGCTCACCGGACGGCCCCGGTTGAGCAGCAGGGCGACGAGCACCGCCTGCTGCTGCGGCGAGCCCAGGGCCAGCGCCTCGTCCCCGCGCCGAGCCTGGACGGGGCCGAGCACCCGGAAGCCCAGCGCGTCCGCGGCCGGTATCCCCCCTGGCTGCTCCATGCGATCCCCCCGAATGGCTTGATGGTGCGTTCGACGGCCGTGCCTGACTGCTCTGCGATGGGCCGCCAGCTTAGGGCGGAGCGTGCAAACGTTGGAGAAGACGGCAGATGGTGCGTTGTTTATAGGACATTTAACGGCCACTACGATACTGGCCGCATGCCCCGGCCGAGCCGTTCGGGCACCGAGATCTGATGACCTGAAAGGCGGCACCCCATGGCCGACAACGACACCACCACTCCGGCCGGTACCGAGGCCGCTGCCGAGCACACCGTGACCACCACCGACGCCCAGTCGATCGAGGCCGTCCTCGACGGCCTGGTCGAGGACCCGGCGGCCGAGCCGCAGCCGGAGGTCCCCGGCGACAAGTCCGACGAGACCTTCGAGCCGCTCGGCACGGTGATCAACCGCCCGTGACGCGGCGAGCGACGCCCCGGCCCCGCACACCGGCGGGACCGGGGCGTCGCTGCGTGCACTACTCCGCGGAGCGGACCCGCAGGCTGGTGATCAGCGGGCCGTCCGTGACCTCGGCGAAGAAGTCGTTGCCCTTGTCGTCGACGACGATGAACGCCGGGAAGTCCTCGACCTCGATGCGCCAGACGGCCTCCATGCCGAGCTCGGGGTACTCCAGCACCTCGACCTTCTTGATGCAGTCCTGGGCGAGGCGGGCGGCGGGGCCGCCGATCGAGCCGAGGTAGAAGCCGCCGTGCTCGTTGCAGGCCTTGGTGACCTGCTTGGAGCGGTTGCCCTTGGCGAGCATGACCATGGAGCCGCCGGCCGCCTGGAACTGGTCGACGTAGGAGTCCATCCGGCCGGCGGTGGTGGGACCGAAGGAGCCGGAGGCGTAGCCCTCGGGGGTCTTGGCCGGGCCGGCGTAGTAGACCGGGTGGTCCTTCATGTACTGGGGCATGCCCTCGCCGGCGTCCAGCCGCTCCTTGATCTTGGCGTGGGCGATGTCGCGGGCGACCACCAGGGTGCCGCTGAGCGACAGCCGGGTCTTGACCGGGTACTTGGACAGCTGCGCCCGGATGTCGGACATCGGCTGGTTCAGGTCGACCTTGACGACCTCGTCGTCCAGGTGGGCGTCGGTGGTGTCCGGCAGGTACTTGGCCGGGTCGGTCTCCAGCTGCTCCAGGAAGACGCCCTCGGCGGTGATCTTGCCGAGCGCCTGGCGGTCGGCGGAGCAGGAGACGGCCATCGCGACGGGCAGCGAGGCGCCGTGCCGCGGCAGGCGGATCACGCGGACGTCGTGGCAGAAGTACTTGCCGCCGAACTGCGCGCCGATGCCGATCTTCTGGGTGAGCTCGAAGACCTTCTGCTCCAGCTCCAGGTCGCGGAAGCCGTGGCCGGTCTTCGCGTCGCCGGAGGTCGGCAGGTTGTCGAGGTAGTGCGCGGAGGCGTACTTGGCGGTCTTGAGCGCGAACTCGGCGCTGGTGCCGCCGACCACGATCGCCAGGTGGTACGGCGGGCAGGCGGCGGTGCCCAGCGAGCGGATCTTCTGCTCCAGGAAGGAGAGCATCGACGACTCGTTGAGGATCGCCTTGGTCTCCTGGTACAGGTACGACTTGTTGGCGGAGCCGCCGCCCTTGGCCATGAAGAGGAACTTGTAGGCGTCGCCGTCGGTGGCGTAGAGCTCGATCTGGGCCGGCAGGTTGTTGCCGGTGTTCTTCTCGTCCCACATGGTGACCGGCGCCATCTGCGAGTAGCGCAGGTTCAGCTTGGTGTACGCGTCGTAGACGCCGCGCGCGATGGCGGCCTCGTCCTGGCCGGAGGTGAGGACGTTCTGGCCGCGCTTGCCCATGACGATGGCCGTGCCGGTGTCCTGGCACATCGGGAGGATGCCGCCGGCCGAGATGTTGACGTTCTTCAGCAGGTCGAGCGCGACGAAGCGGTCGTTGGGGCTGGCCTCCGGGTCGTCCAGGATGCGGCGCAGCTGGGCGAGGTGGGCCGGGCGCAGGTAGTGGGAGATGTCGTGCATCGCCTCGGCGGTGAGCAGCCGCAGCGCCTCGGGCTCGACCTTGAGGAAGGTGCGGCCGTCCGCCTCGAAGGTGGAGACGCCCTCGGAGGTGAGCTTCCGGTACGGCGTGGGGTCGGCACCGATCGGGAGGAGGTCGCGGTACTCGAATTCCGGGGTGGCCATGGGGAGGGATCCTTAAGCGGGTCGGCTGCGTCTGCGAAGCACCCTCCAGGGTAGGTGCAGGCGGCGCGGCGAAGGAGCGCAGGTGAGCCTGCGTGACGGGGCTCACGCCTTTCTGCGCCGAACTCTCGTTCGGCAGGGCCCCGGTGGCTAGGCTTTCCCCGTGGACACTTCGCCGTCGCACGACGACTCGCACGACGACCAGGGGCAGCAGCCCGTACCCATGACGAAGGCCGAGCCCGCCCCCGTCCCGAAGGCGGCGCCGGTGCTCTCCGCGCCGGTCGCGGAGGCCGATCTGCGCTGCTCGGACGCGGACCGCGAGCGGGTCGCCGACCTGCTGCGAGACGCGTACGCCGAGGGCCGGCTGACGGTGGAGGAGCACTCGGAGCGGATCGAGGCCGCGTACGCCGCGAAGACCTTCGGCGACCTCGTCCCGCTGACCCGGGACCTGCCGGCCCCCACGGATGCGCCGCTGTCGATGGAGAAGCCGCCGCTGCGCCGGGAGCGCCCGCCGATGCCGCCGGCCCGGCAGGAGTCGCCGACGATGCTGGCGGTGTTCGGCGGGGCGGAGCGCAAGGGGCGCTGGCGGGTGGGCTCCCACCTGAAGGCGGTCGCGGTGTTCGGCGGGATCGAGATCGACCTGACGGACGCGGTGTTCGAGTCGCCCGAGGTGGTCATCGAGGTCACCGCGATCTTCGGCGGGGTCGACATCAAGGTGCCGGAGAACGTCAGCCTGCACGGCGGCGGCGTGGGCATCTTCGGCGGCTTCTCGGTGCGCGAGCAGACCGCGGCCGATCCGTACGCGCCGGTGGTGCGGGTGAAGGGTGCCGCGATCTTCGGCGGCTGCGACGCCAAGCCGCGCCGCGGCAAGAAGCTCCTGGAGTGGGCGCGCAAGCAGCTGGAACTCTGAGCAGGGCCCGCCCGCGCGGTGCCGTGTGCACCGGCGGGCGGGCCAACTCGGCTGCAGGCACTCGGCGTTGCGTCAAGTGCAGCGAGTAGTCGGTTGCGTGCGGTGTGCATGAATCGCGGGGCGAGGGGGTAGTTCCCCCGCACATCGGTTCTTGTTACGGCTGTGACCCGGAGGGCGGCGGTGCCGCGACGGGCGGGCACGGGGCAGTCGGGCAGGGATGCGAGCTTCCCCGAGTCTCGAACCGCGTCAGGAGTTGCCGTGCTGCATCCGATCGAGTCCAGCGCCACCGGTACTGCCGCCGTCCGCCGCAGCCCGGTGGCGGTGGCCGCGCCCACGGACCCGCTGGAGGACAATCCGTGGCACACCGGGGCGGCCTGCCGCCGCGACGAGGCCGGGCTGTTCTTCGCGCCGTCCAAGGAGCCGACGGCGGCCAGGCTCTCCCGTGAGGAGCGCGCCAAGCAGGTCTGCGCCCGGTGCCCGGTGCTGCTGGAGTGCCGCGAGCACGCGCTGGCCCAGCCGGAGCCGTACGGGGTGTGGGGCGGGCTGACCGCGGCCGAGCGGCGGGTGGTGCTGGCCCGGCGGCGGCGCCGGGAGGCGGAGCTGCGCGAGACGCGCCGCACGGTGGCGGGCCGCATAGCGGGCTGAGACGCACCGCGGCCCCGGGCAGGCGCCCGGGGCCGCGGTGCGGACGGTGCGTCAGTTGGCGCGGTCGAAGTCGATCGCGCTGTAGGCCCGCAGCTTGGACAGCTTGTGGGTGGAGTCGATGCGCCGGATCGTGCCGCTCTTGGAACGCATCACCAGCGAGCTGGTGGTGGCGGTCTCCTGGCGGTAGTGCACGCCGCGCAGCAGTTCGCCGTCGGTGATGCCGGTGGCGACGAAGAAGACGTTCTCGCCGCTGACCAGGTCGTCGGTGCTGAGGACCCGGTCGAGGTCGTGCCCGGCGTCCAGCGCCTTCTGGCGCTCGGCCTCGTCCTTGGGCCACAGCCGGCCCTGGATGACGCCGCCCATGCACTTCATGGCGCAGGCCGCGATGATGCCCTCCGGGGTGCCGCCGACGCCCATCAGCAGGTCGACGCCGGTGCCCTCGCGGGCGGCCATGATGGCGCCGGCCACGTCGCCGTCGGAGATGAACTTGATCCGGGCGCCGGCCTCGCGGATCTCCTTGACCAGACCCTCGTGGCGGGGGCGGTCCAGGACGACGACGGTGATGTCCTCGACGGCGCTGCCCTTGGCCTTGGCGACCCGGCGGATGTTGACGGCCGGCGGGGCGGTGATGTCGACGAAGTCGGCGGCCTCCGGGCCGCACACCAGCTTGTCCATGTAGAAGACCGCGCTGGGGTCGAACATGGTGCCGCGGTCGGCGACCGCGAGGACGGCAACCGCGTTGTGCATGCCCTTGGCGGTCAGCGTGGTGCCGTCGACCGGGTCCACGGCGACGTCGCACTCGGCGCCGGTGCCGTCGCCGACCCGCTCGCCGTTGTACAGCATCGGAGCCTCGTCCTTCTCGCCCTCGCCGATGACGACGACGCCGTTCATCGAGACGGTGGAGACGAGGGTGCGCATGGCCTTCACGGCCGCGCCGTCGGCGCCGTTCTTGTCACCGCGGCCGACCCAGCGGCCGGCCGCCAGCGCGGCGGCCTCGGTGACGCGGACGAGTTCCAGGGCGAGGTTGCGGTCCGGGGCCTCCGGAGCGACCTCCAGCGAGCTGGGGAGGTGGTGCGGGTACTGCGTGGTCATCGTCGTTACCTCTCTGTACGCGACGGCCAGTGAGCGCCCGACTACTGCCAGGTCGAACGCCGTGGTGAGGGTTGCTGCGATCGTATCCGCCGACCGGACGGGTGTCTGTGGCGCACCCGGCGCGACCAGCGGGTATGCGGTGGTTCGTCCCGCTTCACGCGCCGGGGGGTACCCGGTGGTCGGGGGCCGTGGGGCGATGGTCCACCATGGACGGGTGGCAGGCAGCAGCAGCAAGAGAGGCCGGCAGACCGTACGGGACATGATCCTGTCGATGCTGGCGGTCGGTGTCGTGGTCTTCTTCGGCTACCTCTTCATCCCGCACTCGGGCGGGGACGGGGTGCACGTGGTCGACTACCGGGTCGCGCTGGCCTCGGCGAAGCGCGCCGCCCCCTATCCGGTGCTCGGCCCGCAGGGCCTCTCCGACCAGTGGCGGGCGACCTCGGTGGAGTACCGCAAGGACGCCAAGGGCAACGCGGTGTGGCACCTCGGGTTCGTCACCCCGTCCGGCCAGTACGCGGCCCTGGAGCAGTCCAGCGGCGGCCGCGACGAGGTGATCGCGGGCGTGGTGCCGGGCGCGAAGGCGGACGGCAGCGCGCCGGTGGCCGGGCAGGACTGGCAGCGCTTCCAGGGCACCAAGTACCGCGGCCTGGCCCAGCCGGGCGGCACCGCGACGACCGTGGTCACCGGCTCCGCCTCCTACGAGGAGCTCGCGCAGCTGGCCGGCGCGCTGAAGTAGCGCCACCTCCCCCCGTGCACGGCGAAGGCCCCCGCGGTTCACCGCGGGGGCCTTCGCCGTCTTCGTGCCGTGCCGTACGGGCAGGGCCCGGTGCCGGATCAGACGGTGGTGACGACCTGGTCGTACTCCAGGCGCGGGGAGCGCGGGAACCAGGCGTCCTCGCCCGGCTTGCCGATGTTGACCACGGCCAGCACCGAGTGCTCGCCGTCGCCGAAGAACTCCTTGTTCAGACCCGCGGCGTCGAAGCCGGTCATCGGGCCGGCGGCCAGGCCGGCGGCGCGCACGCCGATGATGAAGTAGGCCGCCTGCAGGGCGCCGTTCAGCGTGGCGGAGGCCTCGCGGACGGGGCGCTCGGAGAAGAACATGTCCTTCGCCTGCGGGAAGTGCGGCAGCTGGGACGGCAGCTCCTCGTGGAACTCGTTGTCCTGGGCGAGGATGGCGACCAGCGGCGCGGTGGCGGTCTTGGCGCGGTTGCCCTCGGCCATGTGCTGCAGCAGGCGCTCGCGGCCCTCGTCGGTGCGGACCAGGACGATGCGCAGCGGCTGCTGGTTGAAGGCGGTGGGGCCGAACTTGACGAGCTCGTAGATCGCCCGGACCTGCTCGTCGCTGACCGGCTCGTCGGTGAAGGTGTTGGCGGTACGGGCCTCGCGGAAGAGCAGGTCCTGTGCGGCGGCGTCGAGTGCCAGGGTCATTGCGGAATCCACCTCGTACGGAAGACGGGAAAGCGGACGGCCCGGGAGGACCGTTCACGGGCTCCAACGTTAGGTGAAACTTAAACTATTCCGCAAGGAAGAGTGACGCCGGTCACTTCTCCCGGGTGCCCGCCCGTGTTCACTGCCCGCCAGCGGACTCCTCGGCGGCCAGCGCCGCGTCCAGCCGTGCCCGGGCGCCGTCCAGCCAGCGCTGGCAGACCTTGGCCAGCTGCTCGCCCCGCTCCCACAGCGCCAGCGACTCCTCCAGCGAGGTGCCGCCGGTCTCCAGCTGCCGCACGACCTCCAGCAGGGCGTCCCTGGCCTGCTCGTACCCAAGCGACTCGTCGGCGGCGCCCCCGCCGAGGCCCGTCTGCTCCCCGCCCGCCGGCCGAGCGCCGGTCTGCTGCTGATCTGCCATGCGGCCAGCGTAGGGGCTCCGGCCGACAAATCGGATGTGCCCGGGGCACCGCCGCGGCTAGCCTCCGGCCATGACCACCGTGCAGCGGGCGGGCGTGCGCCCCGCCGAGGCCGGGGACGCGCCAGAGCTGGTCCGGCTGCGCGCCCTGATGTTCTCGGCGATGTCCGGCACCGACAGCGACTGTGCCGGGCCCTGGCAGGCCGCCGCCGAGCAGGTGCTGCGCGAGCGCCTGGCCGAGCCCGACGCCCGGCGCACCCTCCAGGCGTACGTGGTCGACGACCCGGAGCGCCCCGGCCGGCTCGCCTCCTGCGCGGTCGGCACGCTGGAGGAGCGGCTGCCCGCACCCGGCCACCCCGACGGCCGGTTCGGCTTCGTCTTCAACATCTGCACCGACCCCGGCCACCGCCGGCGCGGCTACGCCCGCAGCTGCACCGAGGCGCTGATCGCCTGGTTCGACGGCCGCCGGGCGACCCGGGTCGACCTGCACGCCACCGACTCCGGCGAGGAGCTGTACCGCAGCCTCGGCTTCGCCGAGCACTCCTGGGCGCTCTCCCGGCAGCGGCTCGTCGCGGACTGACTCCGGCAGGGGCCGGACGGGCCCTAGCCCGCCGGCTCCAGCGTGCGGCGGAGCGTGGTGCGCGCCCGGTAGGTGAGGGTCTTCACGGCGCCGACCCGGATGCCGATGGCGTCGGCGACCTCGCGCGAGCTGAGGTCGTCCCAGTAGCGCAGGGTGAGTGCGGTGCGCTGGTGCTCGGTCAATACCGCGAGCGCGGCGAATACCCGCTCGGCCTCCACGTGGGCGAGGACGTCGTCCTCGACGCAGATTCCCGCGTCCGAATCCGCGACGGCCGCCACGGTGGACTCGCTGCGGGTGGCGCGGCGTTTGTCGTGGTCGAACATGATGTTCCGGGCGATGGTGAAAATCCATGCGCCCATGTCCTTGCCCGTCCAGCGGTAGCCGTCAATGCAGGCCATTGCGCGGACGAACGTGTCTTGTGTCAGGTCCTCGGCCAATGCGCGATTCCCGGTTCGGCGGGTGAGGAACGCCAGCACCGGTCCCCGGTAGCGGCGGTACAACTCAGCCCAGGCGTCCCGGTCGCCGGCCTTGGCGGCCTCGATCAGGTGCGGTGTTGCACGCGGCGTTCCACGCAGCGTCCCATCCATACCGGACCTCCCGGAGAGCAGGTGCCGCAACGATACGAGTGGGCATGCATGCGTGCAAGCGATTCCGACATTCCGTCAGTTATTCTGACCGGAGGCCCGAATTTGCGGGACCTGACGGATCGTCACTGGCTTGCACTCATGCAAGTCGATGCATCTGGGACATGACACGCGATAGCCTTGGCCGCCATGCAGCCGACTGAGGACACCGCCTCGGAGACCACCCCCGCCCAACGTTTCGGCGCCGTCGTGCACGAGGCCGCCCGGCGCGCGGGATACGACCTCACCCCCGGCGCGGGCGGCAGGCTCGCCCTGGCCCGGGACACCGGCATGAGCGCCTCCGCCGTCGGGCGCATGCTGCGCGGCGAGACACTTCCGAGGCCGTCCCAATTCCAGAGAATCGCGCAGGTCGTGCACGTCGACCTGCACGAGCTGCTGGTGCGCGGCGGAGTGATTTCCGAGGAATCCGCAAACGATCTCTCCCAGGGAGTACGCTCACCCATCACCCCTGAGGAAGCGTTGGATGCCTGGGGTGTCACCCACCCCATGATCCGGAAATTCCTTCTCGCCTCCATTGCCCAGGCGATCGGCCTGCAGCGGGAAAGCGAGCGTGCCCCTTTTCCACCGGACGAGGGCCGCGGGGGAGGGGCAGTGCACATGCAGAGGTGAGGCCAGGAATGCCGAGAATCTCTCCGGTGGCGGCCGACGCGCTCAGAGCAGTGGGCGCGGTCGGCGGAGTAGCACTGATCGTCGCCGGCACCTACAACACGCGCTGGATTCCGCTCCTCGGCTGCCTGGCCGTGGTTGCGCTCTCCACCACCGAGTACGCCCTCGCCCGGATGCGGCGCTGGATGCGCGAGACCGAGGCCAGGACGGACCGTCAGGCCGAGCTCGTCGCAGCCCGCCGGGCCCTTCCCGCTCCACCGCTCCCGGCCGCCAGGCCCGCCGTCGCGCCGCCGGCCGCCGTGCCGACCGCGGCCGGGCCCTCCGCCGTCGCGGTACCCGCGGCCGCGCCGCCCGCGGTCACCGGCCGCGCCGTCGTCCCGCCGCCCGACGCACCGCCCGCGGCCGACGGCCGGCAGCTCGGCGCCGACGCCCTGCTGCGCCTGCTGGAGGCCGTCCACCGCGAACTGCGGCACGCCCACGAGGCCGCCGACCGGGCCCAGGCCGAACTCGCCGACCTCAGCCGGGAGTGGAACAGCCTCGTCCAGGAGAGCATGAGCCGGCCCCCGCACGCCCGGATACCGACCGAGTGACGCCGGCCCGGGCTCGGACCGACCGGCCTCAGGCCTCGTCGACCGTCACCTCGAAGCCGCCCCCGGCGACCCGCGCGTGCAGCCCGTCGCCCGCCGCGACCTGCGCCGGATCGGTCACCACCGTGCCGTCCGCCCGTTGCAGCACCGCGTACCCGCGCTGCAGCGTCGCCAGCGGGGACAGCGCCACCACCCGGGCCAGCGCATGCCCGAGGTCCGTCTGGGCGTGGTCCAGCCGGTGCCCCAGCACCCGCCGGGACCGCTCCACCAGCGCCGTCAGCTCCTCGGCCCGGCCCTCCACCAGCCGGTGCGGCGCCGCCAGCACCGGACGGCTGCGCACGCCCTCCAGGCCGTGCAGCTCCCGCTCCACCCGGCCGACCACGTACCGCCGGGCGCGGTCCCGCAGCTGGTGCACCCGGGCGAGCTCCTCGCCGACGTCCGGCACCACCCGCTTCGCCGCGTCGGTCGGCGTCGACGCCCGGAAGTCGGCCACGAAGTCCAGCAGCGGCTGGTCCGGCTCGTGCCCGATCGCACTGACCACCGGGGTGCGGGCCGCCGCCACGGTGCGCACCAGGTCTTCCGAGGAGAACGGCAGCAGGTCCTCCACACTGCCGCCGCCGCGGGCCACCACGACGACGTCGACCTCCGGGTGCTCGTCCAGCTCCCGGACGGCCGCCGCGACCTGCGCGGCCGCGCTCGGGCCCTGCACCAGGACGTTGCGCACCTCGAACCGGACCGCGGGCCAGCGCCGCCGGGCGTTCTCCAGGACGTCCCGCTCCGCGGCCGAACCCCGGCCGGTCACCAGCCCCACGCAGCGCGGCAGGAACGGCAGCGGCCGCTTGCGGTCCGCGTCGAAGAGCCCCTCCGCACCGAGCTTGCGCTTCAGCTGCTCCAGCCGCGCCAGCAGCTCGCCCAGCCCCACCAGTCGGATCTCCGAGACCCGCAGCGACAGCGTGCCGCGGGCGGTGTACCACTCGGGCTTCGCCCGGACGATGATCCGGGAACCCTCCTGGACGGCCTCCGCCACCTGTTCGAACACCGAGCGGAAGCACGTCACCGTGAGCGAGACGTCCCGCTCCGAGTCGCGCAGCGTCAGGAACACCATCCCCGCGCCGGGCCGCCGGCTCAGCTGCGCGATCTGCCCCTCCACCCAGACCTCGCCCAGCCGGTCGATCCAACTCCCGATCATCGCCGAGACCTTGCCGACCGGGACGGGCGCCTCGGGAGAGCTGCTGTTCGCCATGCGTACGAGGCTAGCGCCGCCCGCCGACGGTGCGGCCGCCCCGCCGGGGCCCGGCCCGTCGGGCGGGGCGGCGGGCCGCCCGTACGATGGAGCCATGTCCACCACTGCACAGCGCCGCGTCCTGCTCGCCGCCCCCCGGGGCTACTGCGCGGGTGTCGACCGCGCCGTCATCGCCGTGGAGAAGGCCCTGGAGCAGTACGGGGCGCCGATCTACGTCCGCAAGCAGATCGTCCACAACAAGTACGTCGTGCAGACCCTGGAGAAGAAGGGAGCGATCTTCGTCGACGAGACGGAGGAGGTGCCCGAGGGCTCCATCGTGGTCTTCTCGGCGCACGGCGTCGCCCCGTCCGTGCACGACGAGGCGAAGGCCGGCAAGCTCGCCACGATCGACGCCACCTGCCCCCTGGTGACCAAGGTGCACAAGGAGGCCGTGCGCTTCGCCGAGGAGGACTACGACATCCTGCTCGTCGGCCACGAGGGCCACGAGGAGGTCATCGGCACGATGGGCGAGGCCCCGGACCGCATCCACCTGGTGGACGGCGCCGAGGACGTCGGACACGTGCAGGTCCGCGACGAGTCCAAGGTCGTCTGGCTCTCCCAGACCACCCTCTCCGTGGACGAGACCATGGCCACCGTCGGCGAGCTGCAGAAGCGCTTCCCGCTGCTGGTCAGCCCGCCCAGCGACGACATCTGCTACGCGACCCAGAACCGCCAGGTGGCGGTGAAGAAGCTCGCCCCCGAGACCGACCTGCTGATCGTGGTCGGCTCCAAGAACTCCTCCAACTCCGTCCGCCTGGTCGAGGTCGGCCTGGAGTACGGCGCCAAGGCCGCCCACCTGGTCGACTTCGCCGACGAGATCGACGAGGCCTGGCTGGAGGGCGTCACCACGGTCGGCCTGACCAGCGGCGCCTCGGTGCCCGAGATCCTGGTCGACGGCGTCCTGGAGTTCCTCGCCGAGCGCGGCTACGCCGACGTCGAGGCCGTCAAGACCGCCGAGGAGCACCTGCAGTTCTCGCTGCCCAAGGAGCTCCGCCGCGACCTGCGCGCCGAGGCCGCCGGCAAGCTCTGACCTGCACCGCGAAGCCCGGGCCCCGACCGACGGGGGCCCGGGCTTCGCGCTGTCCGCCACCGGGTACCACAGCGGACGGTACGGCGGGCGGCCCCGGCCGCCCGCCCGTAGGTTGGTGCACAGCCCGTGGCTGTGCACAGGCTGTGGACGACGATTCGATGGAGGAACGGCGGCAATGGCGACGGTATTCGGCGTGGACATCGGCGGCTCGGGGATCAAGGGCGCACCGGTCGACCTGGCCGCGGGCGGGCTCGCCGAGGAGCGGTTCAAGGTGCTCACCCCGCAGCCGTCCTCGCCGAACGCGGTGGTCGAGGCGGTCGCCGAGGTCGTCCGGCACTTCGGCCACCAGGGGCCGGTCGGCCTGACCTTCCCCGGGGTGGTGGTCGACGGCCGCACCCGCACCGCCGCCAACGTCGACAAGGACTGGATCGGCATGGACGCCGAGGGGCTCTTCCGCGAGGCCCTCGACCTGCCCGCCACCGTCGTCAACGACGCCGACGCGGCCGGCATCGCCGAGGTCGCGTACGGCGCGGGCCGCGGCCACGGCGGCGTCGTCCTGCTGCTCACCTTCGGCACCGGCATCGGCAGCGCGCTCTTCGTCGACGGCGCCCTGGTGCCCAACACCGAACTCGGCCACCTGGAGCTGCGCGGCAAGGACGCCGAGCGGCGCGCCTCCTCGGCCGCCAGGGAGCGGCACGGGCTGTCCTGGGCCGAGTGGGCCGGGCGGGTCGACGAGTACCTCGACCTGGTCGAGATGCTCTTCTCGCCGCAGCTGGTGATCGTCGGCGGCGGGGTCAGCCGCAAGCACGAGAAGTTCCTGCCGCTGCTCCGCAAGCGCGACGCCGAGGTCGTCCCGGCCGAGCTGCGCAACGACGCGGGCATCGTGGGCGCGGCGATGGCCGCCGCCAGGGCCGGGTAGCGCCCGGCCCGCCGGGCCGGCGCCGGGCCGGCCGCGTCACCGTGCGCGGCGGACCCGGCGCTGGGCCACGAAACGCGCCGCCACGATCACGGTGGCCAGGCCCGTACCGGTGAACAGCCAGCCGGCCCGCACCGCGAGCCCGCTCGCCAGCCCCACCACCCGTCCGGTCACCCCGGGCGAGGAGACAGGCTGGAGCAGCGCCAGCGCCAGCGCGAACGCGATCGGCCCGCTGATCGGCGCCGCCGGCAGGTCCGGATACCGCACCCGGACGGCCAGCTGGAAGCAGACCACCAGGTAGCCCAGGCCGAAGAGCACGCCCAGCCCGCCGAACAGCGCCCGGTCGACCCCGGCGACCAGCAGCGTCCCGGCGGCGGCGGCCACCCCGGTGCCCACCGCGGTCAGCCGGGCCGGCCGACCGGACCGCTCCCGGCCGCGTCCTGCCCACGGCAGGCGCGGGCGGCGGACGGGTGCCTGGCCGGAGGCCGTCCGCAGCCGGGAGTCGACGGGCGCGGCGGGGCCCGGAACGGCGGCCCGGTCGGCGCCGCCGGCCGACGGCCGCCGGCGGGGCCCGGGGGGCTGGGTACGGATGCTCTGCTGCTCCACCCGCCCAACGTACGGTCCGATCATCGCCACAGTGTGTAATGCCGGAATTCCTGCCCGGGCGTGTCCGGAGAGGGGTAGCGTCGTCCACGACCGAAGCGGCTCGCAGCCCGGACCGGCAGGGATCGGACGGGGCCGAACCGCGAGCGGACGTGACCGGATGTGATCACCAGTGGAGGGGGAGTGATGACGGGCTTCTCCTTCGAGCGGGTGCACCACGTCCAGCTCGACATTCCGGCCGGCGCGGAGCCGGCCTGCCGGGCGTTCTGGGCCGGGGTGCTCGGGATGACCGAGCTGGCCAAGCCGCCGGTGCTGGCCGCGCGCGGCGGCTGCTGGTTCCGCGGCGGGGGAGTGGAGGTGCACCTCGGCGTCGTCCCCGTTTTCGCGCCCTCGCCCAAGGCCCACCCCGGCATCCTGGTGCACAACCTGGACGCGCTTGCCGCCCGGCTCGAGGAGCACGGCCACCCCGTCCTGTGGGACGACTCCGTTCCCGGGCGCCGCCGCTTCCACAGCGCCGACGCGCTCGGCAACCGGCTGGAGTTCCTGGAGCCCGACCGGACGGGCTGAGCGCGCCCCGTAGACTGGGGGATCGGCCGCCTCCGGCCGCTCCACGCCCTCCAAGCCCACGGGACATCGCTTCATGTCGCTCACGATCGGAATCGTCGGCCTGCCGAACGTCGGCAAGTCGACCCTGTTCAACGCCCTGACCAAGAACGACGTGCTGGCGGCCAACTACCCGTTCGCCACCATCGAGCCCAACGTGGGCGTCGTCGGCGTCCCGGACACGCGGCTGGCGAAGCTCGCCGGGATCTTCGGTTCGCAGCGCATCCTCCCGGCCACCGTCGACTTCGTCGACATCGCGGGCATCGTCCGCGGCGCCAGCGAGGGCGAGGGCCTGGGCAACAAGTTCCTCGCCAACATCCGCGAGTCGGACGCGATCTGCCAGGTCGTCCGCGCCTTCACCGACCCCGACGTGGTGCACGTCGACGGCAAGGTCTCGCCGAAGGACGACATCGAGACCATCCACACCGAGCTGATCCTCGCCGACCTGCAGACCGTCGAGAAGGCCCTGCCGCGCCTGCAGAAGGAGGCGCGCCTCAAGAAGGACACCGCGCCGGTGCTGGCCGCCGCCGAGGCCGCCAAGGCGATCCTCGAGACCGGCAAGACCCTCTTCGAGGCCCGCTTCGACACCCACCCGATCCGCGAGCTGCACCTGCTCACCGCCAAGCCGTTCCTCTACGTCTTCAACGTGGACGAGGACGAGCTCGCCGACGAGGACTTCAAGAACGCCCAGCGCGCGCTGGTCGCCCCCGCCGAGGCGATCTTCCTCAACGCCAAGATCGAGTCCGAGCTGATCGAGCTCGACGACGAGGAGGCGCTGGAGCTGCTCCAGTCCATGGGCCAGGACGAGCCCGGCCTCGCCACCCTCGCCCGGGTCGGCTTCGAGACCCTCGGCCTGCAGACCTACCTGACCGCCGGCCCCAAGGAGACCCGGGCCTGGACGATCAAGAAGGGCGCCACCGCCCCCGAGGCCGCCGGTGTCATCCACACCGACTTCCAGAAGGGCTTCATCAAGGCCGAGGTCATCTCCTTCGACGACCTGGTCGAGACCGGCTCCATCGCCGAGGCCCGCAGCAAGGGCAAGGCCCGCATCGAGGGCAAGGAGTACGTCATGCAGGACGGCGACGTCGTGGAGTTCCGCTTCAACGTCTGACGCCCCTCCACGAAGAGCGGCCCGGCCTGCACCGCGCAGGCCGGGCCGCTCTTCCGTGCGCCCCTGAGAACGATCCCCTGAAGGTCGGAGGTCCGGCCGCCCTGCGGCGCTGTCCGGCCCGGACGGGTGCCGTGGTCGGCCTCGGGGTTGTCCCGGGTGCGGGATCGGGGGTGGTTGGGGGTTCGTCCCCGATGGATCGGCGGGCCGGTTTCGCCAGACTCCTGTGCGGGGCCGGGTGGACCGGCCCGTGATGACCGACCGTCAGGAGATCTTGTCGTGGTTGCTGTTGTGCGCCGTACCCGTTGGACCGCCGTTGCCGCCGCCGGAGCGGTGCTCGCCGCGCTGGCGGTGGGGACGGCGGCCGGGCCCGCCTCGGCCGTGCCGGGGCCCGCCGCCGCGGTGCAGGTGCAGGGCACCTCCCCGGTACCTCCGCTGGACCGGGCGGCCGTCCGCCGGGTGCTCGCCGGACTGCCGACCGCCGAGGTGTCCGGGGCGCTGGTGCACGTCTCCGGCCGGGCCGGCCGGCTGGACGCGGTGGGCGGCATCGGCGACCCGGCCACCGGGCGGGCCCCGGACGCCGACGGGCGGTTCCGGATCGGCTCGATCTCCAAGGTGTTCACCGCGACCGTGGTGCTCCAACTCGCCGCCGAGCACCGCCTCGACCTCGACACCCCCGTCCAGCACTACCTGCCCGACCTGCTGCCGGCCTCCTTCCCGCCGATCACGGTCGGCCAGCTGCTGAACCACACCAGTGGACTCCCGAGCGGCGGCAGCGGCCCGTGGGGCGACGGCACGGCCGCGTGGTTCGTCGACCACCGCTTCGAGTCCTGGTCGCCGGAGGACGTGGTGGCCAGGATGAACGGCCGGGAGATGGCCTTCGCGCCCGGCACCGCGCAGCAGTACAACGGCATGAACACCTTCGTGGCCGGCCTGCTGGTCGAGGAGGTCACCGGGCACGGCTACGCCCACGAGGTGCAGCAGCGGATCATCCGCCCGCTCGGGCTGCGCGACACCTCGGTGCCGGACGCGGACGACCCGGCGCTCCGCCACCCGGCCGCCCGCCCGCGGCTGACCGTGCCCGGCCCGGACGGCACCCCGCGGCAGGTGGACGTGACCGAGCAGAGCCCCTGGCCGTGGGCGGAGGGCGGGCTGATCTCCAGCGCCGCCGACCTGGACCGCTTCATCACCGCGCTGTTCCGCGGCCGCCTGTTGCCGCCCGCCCAGCAGGAGGCGCTGTTCACCGTCCCCGACGTGCCGACCCACCACAGCAGCCACTGCGAGACCGGGCCGGCCGCCGGTCGGGCCTGCATGAGCATGGGCCTGGAGCGGACGAAGGTCGGCGGCGTGGAGATCTGGGGCAAGACCGGCTCCCGGCCGGGCTGGACGAACGGCGTGTTCGCCACCCGGGACCTCTCCCGGACGGTGGTCTACTCGCTCAACCCGACCGGCCTGGACGGTGCCGAGACCCAGGTCATCATGCAGCTGGCCGGCGCCGTCTTCGGCTGACGGCCGCGGCTACGGCTTGATGTTGTGGTTGACGCGGAAGAGGTTGCCGGGGTCGTAGGCGCGCTTGACCTCGACCAGGCGGGCGTAGTTGTCGCCGTAGTTGTCGGCGGCGCGGTGCTGGTCGTCGTCGGCCATGAAGTTGACGTAGCCGCCGGCCTCGGAGTGCGGGGCGACGGCGTCGTAGTAATTGCGCACCCAGGCGGTGTTGGCCTCGTTCTCGGCCGGGTCCGGCCACATGCCCGCGATCACGGTGGCGAAGGTGGCCTCGCGGTGGGCGAAGGCGGTCGATCCCGGCGGCATCCGGTGGCAGGCCCCGTTGATCGAGTAGATGTGCATGGTGGAGCTCATGGCCGGCACCTTCGGCCCGTGCTCCAGGTGGGCGGCGATCGCGTCGTCGGTGAGCTCGGTGGAGAAGACGCCCTTCCAGTAGTGCTGCAGGCCCGGCGGCACCAGCGGGTCGAAGGCGCTGTTGAGAGCCGGGTACGGCATCGGGCCGACCATCTCGGCGACCCGCGGTGCGACCTCGCGCAGCGGCCGGAGCGCGGCCTCCGCCTCGTCCATCGGCCCGGCCCAGCAGGCGACGACGATGGCGAAGGTGTCGCCGTGCCGGTTCTCCGGGATGAACGGCAGCGGCGGGGCGATCTGGAAGCCGGGGAAGGTGCCGAGCTCCTCCGGGGCCTCCACGATGTACTCGCGGTAGCGCTTCAGGACGGCCTCGGCGTGCTCCAGTTCGAAGAGCATCGGGCCGCCGTAGATGTCCTTCACCGGGCTGAGCCCGAACTCGAAGGAGGTGACCACACCGAAGTTCCCGCTGCCGCCGCGCAGCGCCCAGAAGAGGTCCGGTTCCTCCTTCTCGTTGACGATCCGCATCCGGCCGTCGGCCGTCACCACGTCCGCCGACAGCAGGTTGTCGCAGGTGAGCCCCAACTTGCGGGCCAGGTAGCCGATTCCGCCGCCGAGGGTGAGGCCGCCGACGCCGGTGGTGGAGATGATGCCGCCGGTGACGGCGAGCCCGAAGGGGTAGGTGGCCGCGTTGAGGTCGCCGAGGGTGGCGCCGCCCTCGACCCGGGCCGTCCGCCGCACCGGGTCGACCCGGACGCTGCGCATCCCGGTGAGGTCCGCGACCACGCCGCCGTCGCAGGTCCCGTAGCCGGGGACGCTGTGCGAGCCGCCGCGGACGGCGAGCGGCATCCCGCCCTGCCGGGCGAAGTCGACCGCCGCCATGACATCGCCGGCGTTGGCGCACCGCACCACCACCGCCGGCCTGCGGTCGATCATCGCGTTGTAGACCCTGCGAGCCTCGTCGTAGTCCTCGTCGCCGGGCTTGACCACGCTCCCGTGGACGGTGCCCGCCAGCTCCTCGATCGTCTGTATGCCCATGACAGCCGCTCCTGACCGTTCCGACCCCCTCGGCCGGCCCGGGTCATGGGGCAGGGAGCCGACGATCCGTGATCGGCCTTTATCCACGGTACGCCGCGCCGGAGCACCCCACCCGGCGGGGAGGCGCCGCACGCGGGGCCGGCCGGGTAGGGTGCCGGGCGACATCGTCGTCCGCCGGGAGGAGTTGCCGTGCCGCCGATCGCCCGGCCGAGTGCCACGGTGCTGGACTGCACCGATCCCGAGGAACTGGCCGCCTTCTACGGCGCGGTGACGGGGTGGGAGGTGACGTGCCGGGACGACACCTTCGTGTTCATCGGCAGCGGGCCGGTGCGGCTGGGCTTCCAGCGGGTGGCCGGGTACCGGGCGCCGGGCTGGCCGTCCGGCGGGGCGCAGGCGCACCTGGACTTCACCGTGGACGACCCGGAGAAGGCGGCCGCCGAGGTGGTCGCGCTGGGCGCGGTGCGGGCGGAGGAGCAGCCGGGCGGCGGCGCGTGGCTGGTGATGATCGACCCGGCGGGCCACCCGTTCTGCCTGGCCGGTGAGGACTGAGCGCACCGCGCCCCGGGGCCGGCCGCCTTCCGGCTGCGGGCCGTCAGCCGACGGTGATCCGCAGCGCGCCGTCCGGCGACGCCTCGACGGCGACCTGCTCCAGGTTCTCGGCGTGCACGGTGGCCGGGTGGCGCAGCGCCCGCGGGCCGATGCCGACCACCGGCATGCCGGCGTCCAGGGCGGCGGTGATGCCGGCCTCGGAGTCCTCGAAGGCGAGGCAGTCGGACGGGGCGAAGCCCAGCGCCGCGGCGCCCTTGAGGAAGCCCTCGGGGTCGGGCTTGCTGGCGCCGACCGAGCCGGCGGTGATCAGGGTCTCCGGCAGCGGCAGGCCCGCGGCGCCCATCCGGGCGCGGGCGAGCGGCTCGTCGGCGGAGGTGACCAGGGCGTGCGGCAGCCCGCGCAGGGCGGCCATGAAGGCGGGCGCACCGGCGACGGGCGCGACGCCGTAGGTGTCGGCGGTCTCCTCGGCGAGCAGCTGCCGGTTCTCGGCGAGGTTGATCTCGACCGGGCGCTCGGGGAGCAGCAGGGCCATGGTCAGGTGGCCCTGGCGGCCGTGCACGACCTGCATCACGCCGTCGCCGTCGAGCCCGTGCCGGGCCGCCCAGCGGCGCCAGCAGCGTTCGACGACGGCGTCGGAGTTGACCAGGGTGCCGTCCATGTCGAGGAGCAGGGCACGGGCGGTGATCGTGGTGGCGGTCATGCGTCGGGCTCCTCGGACGGGTGCGTTTGTCTCTCCAGGATACAAAAGTGCCGCGGAAAGGGGAGCCGCACCGGACGCCCCGGGTGCCCCGCCGGGGCCGGGGGGAATGCTCAACCCGCCCCGAGCAGATGGGCGTTGACCGCGCGCGCGGGCCCGGCGAGCTCGGGAAGTTCGACGACCTCGACGCCGGCCGCCTCCAGCAGCGCCGTCCCCTGGCAGGCCTGCACGAAGAGGTCCGGCTCGCGCCAGGCGACCACCACTCGCGGCACCCCCGCCGCAATGATCAGCTGGGCGCAGGTCCGCGGCCGCGAAGCGCGCTGCCCGCAGGGCTCCAGCGAGCTGTAGACGGTCGCCGTGCGCAGCCGCGGGTCGCCGGCCGGCAGCTTGGCGAGTGCGGCCTCCTCGGCGTGGTCGTGCGCGTCCACCTCGCGGCTGAAGCCCTCGGCGAGTACCTCCCCGTCCGCGCCGACGATCACCGCGCCGACCGAGAAGGCGGTCTCCGAGGGCGGGCAGCGCCGGGAGAGCTCGACGGCGCGCGCCAGCCAGTACAGGTCGCTGCCGCGCTCCGGCTCCTGGCCGGGCAGGTCGTGGCTGGTCACGGGGCGGACTCCTTCGGGGCGTAACGGAGCAGGACGACGTCGCCCACCGTACGTGCCTCCAGCAGCCGCATCCGCCGGGCGGGTCCGCCCGGGTACGCGGCGGGGCCGAGGAAGCGGGGCGCCGCGGGCTGGCCGACGAGCAGCGGTGCCAGGGCGAGCTGGAGTTCGTCGGCCAGGCCCTCGGCGAGGAACTGGGTGTGGACGCTGCCGCCGCCCTCCACCATCAGCCGCTCGACGCCGCGCGCGCCGAGGTCGTCCAGGACGGCGCCGAGACCGACCGCCTCGCCGAGGCCGACGACCTCGGCCAGGCCGTCCAGCGAGGCGCGCAGCGCGGGGGCCGCGGCGTCGGTGGTGTAGGCGACCTTGGCACCGCCGGTGTGCCAGAAGTTCAAGCCGGGGGAGAGGTCTCCGCCCGCGGTGAGGGTGACCTTGAGCGGGAAGGCCGGGCGGCCGTCCGCGACCCGCTGCGCCCTCCGCTCGGGCGAGTTGACGAGCAGCCGGGGGTTGTCGCGGCGCAGGGTGTTGCCGCCGACGAGCAGCGCGTCGCAGCCGGCCCTGGCCTCGTCCACCCGGTCGAAGTCGGCCGGGTTGGAGAGCAGCAGCCGCTCCGGTGAGGCGTCGTCGAGGTAGCCGTCGACGGAGACGGCGGCACTCAGCAGGACGTACGGGCGGCGGGGCAACGGGGTCTCCGATCTGTCGGCTACCGCTCCACCGTACGGTCACCGCCGGGTCGCGCTCGCCGCGGCGGTGCTCGTGCTCGCCTCCGCCGCCGCCGCGGGACCTCAGCCCGTCCGCGGCGGCAGCGGCAGCGGCAGGGCGGGCAGGCCGTCGATGCTCCGGCCGACGTGGTCCTTGCCCTTGCAGTAGGCCGCGAACTCCTCGTCGGTCTTGCGGTCGAAGTACCGGGTGTGCAGGTCGCGGTCGCCCTGGTAGTCCATGAAGGGCACGGCGTAGCCGCAGGAGTCGCTGACCCGTTCGGCGCGCACCACGACGACGGCGCGCAGACCGGAGCCGTCCGCCTCCGGGGGGAAGCGCCCGATCAGCCCGGCGAACCGCGGGTCGTCGCGGAACACCGCCTCGCCCTGCCCGTGCACCCGCACCACGGTCGGCGGCCCGTCGAAGGCGCACCACATCAGCGTGATCCGGCCGTTCTCCCGCAGGTGGGCGATGGTCTCGGCGGTGCTGCCGCCGAAGTCCAGGTAGGCCAGGGTCAGTTCGTCCAGCACCACGAGCGTGCCGGCGCGGCCCTTGGGGGACAGGTTGACGTGCCCGTCGCCGGCCAGCGGCGCCGTGGCGGTGAAGAAGACCGGCTGGCGCTCGATGAACGCGCGCAGTCTGCCGTCGATGCGTTCGTACGTCTTTCCCATGCTCCGATTGTCGTCGCGCGGTCCTTCCGGTGGCCATGCCGACGGACCATCATCTTGAAAAATGGGACGATGTTTCTCGGAAAGCGAGACAGGATCTACGCTCGGCGGCACCGAGAGGAGCCGAGCATGACGAACCGTCGGACGGTCTACACCCACGGGCACCAGGAGTCGGTGCTGCGTTCGCACCGCAGCCGCACCGCGGCCGACTCCGCCGCCTACCTGCTCCCCGAACTCCGACCGGGGCAGCGGCTCCTGGACGTCGGCTGCGGGCCCGGCACGATCACCGCCGACCTCGCCGAACGGCTCGGCCCCGAGGGTCGCACGGTCGCCGTCGACACCTCCGCGGAGGTGCTGGCCCGGGCCGCCGCGCACGCCGCGGAACGGGGGATCGGCACGGTGGCCTTCGAGGTGGCCGACGTCCACCGGCTGCCGTACGCCGACGGCGCGTTCGACGTGGTGCACGCCCACCAGGTGCTCCAGCACGTCGCCGACCCGGTGGCCGCCCTGCGCGAGATGCGCCGGGTCACCGCGCCCGGCGGTCTGGTCGCCGTCCGCGACGCCGACTACGCGGCGATGGCCTGGTACCCGGAATTCCCCGAGCTGGCCGAGTGGTCGTCGCTCTACCGCCGGATCGCCCGGGCCAACGGCGGCGAGCCCGACGCCGGCCGCAGGCTGGCCGCCTGGGCCCGCGCCGCCGGCTTCACCGACCTCACCGCGACCTCCAGCAGCTGGACCTTCGCCGACCCCGAGCGGCGCGGGTGGTGGGGCGAGAGCTGGGCCGAGCGCACCGAGAAGTCGGCCACCGCCGCCACCGCCCTCGCCGAGGGCCTCGCCACCGCAGAGGACCTGGCGCGGATCGCGGACGGCTGGCGCCGCTGGGCGGCCGACCCGGACGGCTGGTTCGCGGTGCTGCACGGCGAGCTGCTGGCCCGGCGCTGACGGCCCGGCGCCGGCGCACTGGTGCGTCCACCCTCTTACCTCGCGTAAACGGACGGCGTACCAGTCGGTAACAAGCTGCCCCTATCCTCGACGGCACGGGCCCGGCCTGTCCCCCACCGGGCCGGGCCCGTTACGGTGGCCGCATGGACGATCACCGGGTGATGCGGCAGGACGACAACGGCAACCGGTTCCTCGTCGCCACCGGGCTGGGCCGTGCCGAGGCCGAGGCACTGGCCGCCGAGTTCGAGGCCCGCGGGCACAAGCAGCTGTACTGGGTCGAGGCCGTCGAGCCCCGCGCCGAGGAGCCCGCCGCCGAGCAGGTCCGGTACGTCGTCGGTGCCGCGCTCGTCCACCGCGGGCGGGTGCTCGCCGCCCGCCGCAGCGCCCCCGCCGAGGTGGCCGGCTTCTGGGAGTTCCCCGGCGGCAAGGCCGAACCCGGTGAGACCCAGGAGCAGGCCCTGGAGCGCGAGCTCGCCGAGGAGCTCGGCGTCCGGGCCCGCGCGCTGCGCCCGCTGCCCGGCAGCTGGACCGTCCGGGCCGGTCTCGAGCTGCGGATCTGGGCCGCCGAGCTGCTCTCCGGCGAGCCCCGGGCACTGGAGGACCACTCCGAGCTGCGCTGGCTCGGCCCCGCCGAACTCGGCGACGTCGAGTGGCTGGCGCACGACCGCGAGGTCCTCCCGCACGTCGCCGCCCTGCTCGCCGAGGGCTGAGCCGGCCGCCGGCCGACCGCAGCCGCGCCCCCGGGCCCGAGCGCGGCTGAGCCGCCCCCGCGGCGGGTACGCATCCCGTGTGCGGCCGATTGCTCCACGCAGCCGAATCGCAAAAGACGACCCGCTTACCGGGATATCAACCCATTGCGTGGGGTATGTCACAGTTCGGCAGAATTCTTCAGGATCGGCGGGGCGCACCGGCGCCCCGCCGACCCCACTCGCACCCCGGCCCCGGGCCGTGGTGACCAGCCCACGAGCCGGAGGCGCCGTCGGTGTCGAGCACGGGAAACGGCGGAGGAGAGCGGCGGGCCCGGCGCCTCCCCCGGCGCGGATCGCAGCGCGCGGCCGCTCCCGGCGTGCCCGGCCGCCCCGCGGGCGCCGCGGCGGGCAGCGCGGCCGCCCGTGCCCGGCTCCGCCGCGGCGGGCGCTCCCGTCCGGCCGAGCAGCCCGGGCAGCGGCCGCAGGCGCGGGACATCCCGCCCGCCGCCTCGCCGCGCGGCCGCCCGATCCTCCCCTTCCCCGGTACCCCGGCGGCCGGCGTCAAGGTCGCCGAGCCGACCCGCGGCAGCCTGTTCGACATCGTCAAGGTCGCCATCGCCATCCTCGACACCTCCGGCCGGGTGGTGCTCTGGAGCCCGGCCGCCGAGGACATGCTCGGCTGGCCCAGCGAACTGCTGGTGGGCCGCCGGATCGACCAGCTGATCGCCGACGAGGAGCTCGTCGGCCAGGCCCGGATCGCCATCCAGGAGACCCTGCGGGTCGGCAGCTGGCACGGCATCACCCGGCTCAGCGACCGGGAGGGGGCCATCGTCCCCGTGGAGGTCCGGATCTCACTGCTCGTCGACGGCGACGGCACGCCCTTCCTTCAGGTCGCGCTCGCCGACGCCCGGACGGTCGCCGCCGTCGAGCGCGACCTCGCCGTCCGCGACGCCCTCTTCGAGCAGTCCCCCCTCGGCATCGCCGTCCTCGACACCGAACTGCGCTACACCGCCGTCAACCGCACCCTCGCCGACATGAACGGCGTCCCGGCCGAGGAGCACGTCGGCCGCACCACCGGCGAGACCCTCCCGGAAAGGGCCGCCGACGAGATCACCGCCATCCAGCGGCAGGTCCTCGCCACCGGCGAGCCGGTCATCGACGTCACCCTCGCCGCGCCGGTCACCGCCCGCACGGGCTTCCGCTCGATCTCCTACAGCCGGATGACCGACCGGGCCGGCCGCGTCCTCGGCATCTCCGGCACCGTCATGGACGTGACCGAGCGCTACCGGGCCGTCTCCAAGGTCGAGCACGCCCGCCGCAGGCTCTCCCTGCTCAACGAGTTCGGCTCCCGGATCGGCGACCTGCTGGACGCCTCGCGGATCGCCCAGGAGCTCGCCGGGGCCGTGGTGCCGCGGCTCGCCGACTACTCCGCGGTGATCCTGCTGCAGGCCGTCGCGCACGGCGACGACCTGCCCCGGCACGGCCACGACCGCCGCACCTCGCTGCTGCAGCTCGGCACCGCCTCCGTCCAGGACGGCCCCGAGGTCGAGGTGATGCTCCGCCGCGGTGCCCGGATCACCTTCACCGAGGAGTCCGCCTTCGGCCGGGTGCTGCGCACCGGCATCCCCGAGCTCCTCACCGGCAAGGAGGAGTCCGAGGACCTCAGCTACCCCGGCGACCCCAAGGCGCAGGCCGCCCACGAGCTCGGTGTGCACTCCCGGCTGGTCGTCCCGCTGCGGGCCCGCGGCATCGTCATCGGCCTGCTGGTGGTCAGCCGGGCCGGCTACCGGGAGGGCTTCGACCGCGACGACCTGGCCTTCGCCGTGGAGCTCGCCGACCGGGCCGGCAGCTCGCTGGACAACGCCCGCCTCTACGCCCGCGAGCGCACCGCCGCCCTCACCCTGCAGCGCACCCTGCTGCCGCAGCAGGTGCCGCAGCCCACCGGCGTCGAGGTCGCCTACCGCTACGTCCCCGGCAGCAGCGGCACCGAGGTCGGCGGCGACTGGTTCGACGTGATCCCGCTGCCCGGCGACCGCACCGCCCTGGTGGTCGGCGACGTCATGGGCCACGGCCTGCGGGCCGCCGCCACCATGGGCCGGCTGCGCACCGCCGTCCGGGTGCTCGCCGCCCTCGACCTGCGGCCGGAGATCCTGCTGCGGCACGTCCACGAGCTGGCCGACGACCTCGCCCAGGGCCCCGACGAGGCGCTGCTGGCGACCTGCGTGTACGCGGTCTTCGACCCCGTCCGGCGGCGGTTGACGGTGACCAAGGCCGGCCACATCCCGCCGGTGCTGGTGGCGCCCAAGGACGGCGACGGGCCCGCCCCCGCGGCGGGCGGCCCGCTGCCGGGAGGTGTCGGCCAGGTGCTGGACCTGCCCTCGGGTGCCCCGCTCGGCGTCGGCGGCGTCCCCTTCGAGTCCGTCGAGCTGGACGTCGCCGAGGGCACCCTGCTCGCCCTGTGCACCGACGGGCTGGTGGAGTCCCGGGACAAGGACCTCGACGTCGGCCTCGGCCGACTGATCAGCGTGCTGGAGCAGCCCTACGCCTCCATCGAGCAGGCCTGCGAGGCGGTGCTCGACACCATGGAGCAGGGCCGCGAGCCGGACGACGTCGCCCTGCTGCTGGCCCGGCTCAGCCACGGCGAGGCGGGCACCCCCACCGCGGGCTGGACGCTGCCGGCCGAGCCGACCGCCGTTTCCCGGGCCCGCCGGCTGGTCCGCGGCACCCTCGCCGAATGGGCCGTCGAGCACCTCACCGACACCGCCGAGCTGCTGGTGAGCGAGCTGGTCACCAATTCCGTCCGGTACGCCAGCGCCCCGATCGGGGTCCGGCTGACCCTGGGCGAGACCCTGCTGGTGGAGATCAGCGACCCGCTGCCCGACCCGCCGCGCGAGCGCCACGCCGCCGAGGCCGACGAGGGCGGCCGCGGCCTGGAGCTCGTCCGCCGCCTCGCCCTGCGGTGGGGCGCCCGGGCCGAGGGCATGGGCAAGGTCGTCTGGTTCGAGCTCTCCCCGGACGACCCCGAGGGCGACTATTCGGAGCAGTAACGGCGTCGCCCGCGGTGGCCGAGCGGAACGCACGCGGGCGGGCGCGGACGGTGGCGGAGGCGTCCGGCAGCCGGACCGAAAAAGTGCGACTTTTGCGATTTGGCGGGCGCAGGCGCCAGCCCTCGGGGCGCCCGGGCCGACCGCGGCGGCCGCCGGGCGGGAGGCCGTGACGACGGCCGCGGCGGCTCCGGGAGGGGCTGGCGTTGATAATGTGTCATGTGATGAAATGCCCGAATCCGCAGGCGGTTTCGAGACAGGCAGTGCACCGATCCTGCCGAATCCGGGCACAGCGGAGCCGTGTCCTTCACGACTCTTGACTGATCCTCCCGATCCGTGCAGGCCGAGCCGGTTCGAACAGTGGCGGCCGGGTAAGGAGCACCGGGCGGGCCTCCCCCGATTCGATGTTGTGATGCTCGGGGGCGTGTGCGCTCGCACCCGGATGATGAATACTCGGTCTTCTCGACATCCGGATGGGCACTGGTTGGAGGGGTCGGTCCGTTGAACAGCATTCCGGCGCCGCAGGCGCCGAGCAGCGGTCATGCCGCCGTGCCCGGACAGCCGGGCGCACCAGACGACGACGGCGTCGTCCCGCGTGACGGCGCGGGCGGCCGCGGCCGGCTCAGGCCCGGGTCGATCTACGACCACCTGCGGGTGGCCACCTTCGCGATCGGCCCCGACGGCCGGATCAGCCAGTGGAGCGCGCGGGCCGCCGAGTTCTTCGGCATGCCCGCCGGCGACGCCCTGGGCGCCGACCCGATCACCACCCTCGTCCCGCGCGGACTCTGGCAGCGCGGCCGCGCCAAGCTCGAGCGCGTGCTGGCCGGCGAGGAGTGGATCGGCACCACCCCGTACCGCGACGCCGACGGTGGCGAGGGCCTCGCCGAGCTCTACCTGATGCCCGCCGACGCCCCGCCCGCCACCGGCGCCACCTGTCTCGCCGTGGACGTCGGCCGGCTGCGCACCCTGGAGACCGAGCTGGCCGCCTCCGAGGCGGTCTTCGGGCAGACGCCCACCGGCTTCTTCCTCTTCGACCTCGACCTGCGCCTGCAACGCGTCAACGAGGCCTTCGCCGCCTGCGTCGACCGGCCCGCCGAGGAGCTCCCCGGCCTGCAGCCCGCCGAGCTCTTCCCGCCCGGCGAGGCGGACCGGCTGCTCGTCGCCCTGCGCAAGGTGCTGACCGGCGGCGACCCGATCCTCGACCTGCGGTTCAGCAGCGGCACCCCCGCCGCCGGCGCCCGCGACGGCCGCCGCCGGTGGTCCATCGCGCTCTTCCGGCTGAACGGCCCCG
This sequence comes from Kitasatospora sp. NPDC051914, assembly GCF_040680995.1. NCBI lineage: Bacteria > Bacillati > Actinomycetota > Actinomycetes > Kitasatosporales > Streptomycetaceae > Kitasatospora > Kitasatospora sp. NPDC051914. The sequence goes on along the minus strand of NZ_JBFAXX010000052.1, from coordinate 10,567 downwards.
GCGGCGCCCCCATGGGCGTGGCCGGCCAGGTGCAGGACGTCACCAGTCGGCACGTCGCCGAGCGCGAGGCCGCCGGCGTCCGCCGCAGCCTCGCCCTGCTCAACGAGGCCAGCACCCACATCGGCTCCACCCTCGACCTGGAGACCACCGCCAAGGAGCTGCTGGACGTGATCGTCCCGCAGTTCTGCGACGTCGCCACCGTCGACCTGTACACCGCCCTGCTCTCCGGCGACTCCGGCCCGATCTCCGGCGGTCCCGGCCTGCTCGACGGCTCCGGCGAACTCCGCCGGGTCGCCGTCTCCAGCGTCGTCGGCGGCGCGGCCTCCGTGCTCGGCGGCGAGGGCCTGGCCGCCGTCCCGGTCGCCGAGGCCGGCGGCATCCTCTGTTACCCGCCGCGCTCCCCGCACGCCCGCGCCCTGCGCACCGGCCGCAGCGTCGTCCCGCAGCCGGGCCCCGACCCGCTGCTGCGCTCCACCCTGGTCGTCCCGCTGGTCGCCCGCGACCAGGTGCTCGGCCTCGTCCAGCTCTCCCGCGCGATCGGCTCCGAGCCCTTCGACGCCAGGGACGTCGCCATCGCCGAGGAACTGGTGGCCCGCGCCGCCGTCTGCGTCGACAACGCCCGCCTCTACCGCCGCGAGCACGAGCGCGCCCTGATCCTGCAGCGCAGCCTGCTGCCCCCCGGCAACCCGGCCGCCACCGGCCTGGAGATCGCCCGCCGCTACCTGCCGAGCAACAACAACACCGAGGTCGGCGGCGACTGGTTCGACGTGATCCCGCTGCCCGGCAGCCGCACCGCCCTGGTCATCGGCGACGTCATGGGCCGCGGCCTGCGCGCCGCCGTCGCCATGGGACAGCTGCGCACCGCCGTCCGCACCCTCGCCATGCTCGACCTCGACCCGGCCGAGGTGCTCGGCGCCCTGGACGAGATCGCCCGCGGCCTCGGCGACGGCGACCCGTCCGGCGGGGGCGCCGCCGAGGTGTACCTGGCGACCTGCGTCTACGCCGTGTACGACGCCGTCACCCAGCGCTGCACCTTCGCCAGCGCCGGCCACCTGCCGCCCGCGCTGCTCAGCCCCGGCGAGCCGGCCCGGATGCTCGACGTACCGCCCGGCCTGCCGCTCGGCGTCGGCGGCGAGCCCTTCGAGGAGGTCACCCTCACCCTGCCCGACGGCGCGGTGCTCGGCCTCTACACCGACGGCCTGGTGGAATCCCGCAAGCACCAGCTGGACGAGGGCCTGCGCGCCTTCCGCGCCGCCCTCACGCACGGCTCCAAGCAACTGGAGCAGCTCTGCGACGAGGTGCTGGACGAGCTCATCCCGCACCACGGCGAGGACGACATCGCCTTGCTGATGGCCAAGGTCCAGGCGCTGCCCGCCGACTCGGTGGGCGACTGGAAGCTGCCCTCGGAGCCCACGTCGGTCGGCCGGGCCCGCGAGCGGTCCTGCGACTGGCTGATCAACCGCGGTCTCGACGAGCTGGTCGACACCACCGAGCTCCTGGTCAGCGAGCTGGTGACCAATGCGCTGCGGCACGGCCGCGGCGAGATCCGGCTGCGGCTGATGCGCGACCGCACGGTGGTCTGCGAGGTCTGGGACGACGGCTACGCCCAGCCGCGGCAGCGGCGCGCCCAGGAGACCGACGAGGGCGGCCGCGGCCTGCAGCTGGTCAGCCTCCTCGCGGAGCGCTGGGGCAGCCGCCGCACCCCCAACGGCAAGATCGTCTGGTTCGAACTGGCACTCTGACACCGGCCCGGTGCCGGAGCCGTCCGGTGCCGGAGCCGCTCGGGGGCGCGAGCGCCCGGGAAGGCACGCCCTACGCCGCCCGGGTGGATCTGTCCGCCCGGGCGCCGTGTCAGCGGGCGGGGTGGCGCGCCGATGCCCTTCAGTGGGGGAGAGTCCCGGATTCCTCGGGCCGGCCCACACCCCGACGGAGGAGCGCATGCGCGCCAGCCGAGCCGCCGCCCGGGCCGCCGCCGCGGCCACCGCCCTCTGCCTGGCCGCCGGCCTCGCCGGCTGCACCGGGGGTTCCTCCGAGGGGCCGTCCGGCTCCGACGTCACCGCCGCCGACCGCGCCCGCACCCGCGACGGCGGCACCGTGCGCTGGGCGGTCGACGCCGTCCCGGCGACCCTGAACGTCTACCAGCCCGAGGCCACCGCCGACTCCGAGCTGATCGCCCGCGCCCTGCTGCCGAGCCTGTTCCGGCTGGACGACCGCGGCCGCGCCGCCGCCGACCCGGACTACCTCGCCGGTGCCGACTCCACCCCGGCAGGCCGCACCCCGCAGACCGTCACCTACCGGCTCAACCCCGCCGCGGTGTGGAGCGACGGCTCACCGCTCTCCGCCGCCGACTTCACCGCCCAGTGGAAGGCCCTGTCCGGCGCGGACCCGGCCTTCCGCAGCGACCGCCCGGCCGGCTACGACGACATCGCCTCGGTCGCCCAGGGCAACGACCCGCACGAGGTCAAGGTCGTCTTCAAGCACCCGTACGCGGACTGGCGCTCGCTGTTCTCGCCGCTCTACCCGGCCGCCCGCACCACCACCGCGGAGGCCTTCAACCAGCCGCTCGACGGCGGCTTCCGCACCTCGGCCGGGCCGTTCGTGCTGAGCGCCTGGGACAAGGACGCCGGCCGTGCCGCGCTGACCCGCAACCCGCGCTGGTGGGGCGATCCGTCCAAGGCCCAGGAGATCGACTTCCTGGCCGTCCCGGCGCCCGACCGGCTGGACGCCCTGGCCAAGGGCGAACTCGACATCGCCGCCGTGACCGCCTCCGTCGACCGGGCCGTGCCCGACGGGTCGACCGCCGCCGCACCGCCGGACGCGGCAGCCATGGTCGAGGCGTCCGCGCAGGCGCTGCGCCGGGCCGAGACGCTGCCCGGGCTCACCCTGCACCGGGCGCCCGCCGCCGCCTACACCCAGCTCACCCTGAACGCGGAGAAGGGCCCGCTCACCGACCCGGCCGTCCGCCAGGCCGTCGCCCGGGCCGTCGACCGGCAGAAGACCGCGGCGGCCGCCCTCGGTCCGCTCGGCCTGGGCGCCGTCCCGCTCGGCAACCACCTGCTGGTGGCCGGCCAGGACGGTTACCGCGACAACAGCGGCGCCCTGGGTTCCGCCGCGGCCGGCGCCCTGCTCGACAAGGCCGGCTGGACGTCCTCCGACGGCACCCGCAGCAAGGACGGCAAGAAGCTCGCGCTCACCCTGCTCGTCCCGGACGGCTCCACCACCGCGCGCCGCACCGCCGACGCGCTCCTCGCCGACCTGGCCGCCGCCGGCATCGCGCTCACCGTGAAGGCCGCCGCCCCGGACACCTTCGTCGCCGAACACCTGGACAAGGGCGACTTCGAGCTCGCCCTGTTCTCCTGGCCGGCCAGCGCCTTCCCCTCCGACGCCCGGCCGCTGTACGCCAAGCCGCAGCCCGGCCCGGACGGCGTCCCGGTCGTCGGCCGCAACTACGCCCGGGCCGGCACCGCGGAGATCGACGGGCTGCTCGACCGTGCCGACGCCGAGCTCGACCCCGCGGCCCGGCAGCGCCTGCTGCAGCAGGCCGACGCCCGGCTCTGGCAGCTCGCCGACGTCGTCCCGCTCTACCGCCGGCCCGACCTGGTCGCCGTCCGCAACGGGGTCGCCGCCGCCGGCGCGTACGGCTTCACCACCCCGCGCTACCAGGACGTCGGCTTCCGGCAGGACTGACCGGAGCCGTGATTCGGACGGGTACGGCCCGTCCGGCGGGCGATGTGATCTTGCACCCGGTGCCACCGGCCGTTTCGGCCCTTGACACGAATCCCCGTACCATAGGAGGAGCCGTGGCATGGTGTGCCCGGCGGGTGGACCGGTAGTAGCAGGCGGAACGGGCGGCCGCGATCGACAGGGATCGCAAGTCGGCGTCACGCAGCCGGGCGCCGAAACCCACGAAACCGGGAGATTCCGCTCCGCATGCCCACGCGCAACGACATCCGTAACGTCGCCATCGTCGCCCACGTCGACCACGGCAAGACCACCCTGGTCGACGCCATGCTGAAGCAGGCCGGCGCCTTCGCCGCCCACCAGCAGCTCGACGACCGCATGATGGACTCCAACGACCTGGAGCGCGAGAAGGGCATCACCATTCTCGCCAAGAACACCGCGGTCAAGTACCACCCCAAGGACGGCGGCGCGCCGATCACCATCAACATCATCGACACCCCGGGCCACGCCGACTTCGGCGGCGAGGTCGAGCGCGGTCTGTCGATGGTGGACGCGGTCGTCCTGCTGGTCGACGCCTCCGAGGGCCCGCTGCCGCAGACCCGCTTCGTGCTCCGCAAGGCGCTCACCGCGCGGCTGCCCGTCATCCTCTGCATCAACAAGACCGACCGTCCGGACGCCCGGATCGACGAGGTCATCAACGAGACCTACGACCTGTTCCTGGACCTGGACGCGGACGAGGACCAGATCGAGTTCCCGATCGTCTACGCCTGCGCCCGTGACGGCGTCGCCTCGCTGACCAAGCCGGAGAACGGCACCGTCCCGGCGGACTCCACCAGCCTGGAGCCGTTCTTCTCCACCATCCTGGAGCACGTCCCGGCCCCGACCTACGACGACGCCGCCCCGCTGCAGGCGCACGTCACCAACCTGGACGCCGACAACTTCCTCGGCCGCATCGCGCTGCTCCGCGTCGAGCAGGGCGAGCTGCGCAAGGGCCAGACGGTGGCCTGGATCAAGCGCGACGGCTCGATCCAGAACGTCCGCATCTCCGAGCTGCTGATGACCGAGGCGCTCACCCGCAAGCCGGCCGAGGTGGCGGGCCCGGGCGACATCTGCGCGGTCGCCGGCATCTCCGACATCATGATCGGCGAGACCCTGGCCGACACCGAGAACCCGATCGCCCTGCCGCTGATCACGGTGGACGAGCCGGCCATCTCGATGACCATCGGCACCAACACCTCGCCGCTGGTCGGCAAGGGCGGCTCCGGCAAGGGCGCGGACGCCAAGTCCGGCGCCAAGGTCGACCGCAAGGTCACCGCCCGCCAGGTGAAGGACCGCCTGGACCGCGAGCTGATCGGCAACGTCTCGCTGCGCGTGCTGGACACCGAGCGTCCGGACGCCTGGGAGGTGCAGGGCCGCGGTGAGCTGGCGCTGGCCATCCTCATCGAGACCATGCGCCGCGAGGGCTTCGAGCTGACCGTCGGCAAGCCGCAGGTGGTCACCCGCGAGGTCAACGGCAAGACCCACGAGCCGGTCGAGCGCCTCACCGTGGACGTCCCCGAGGAGCACATGGGTGCCGTCACCCAGCTCATGGGTATCCGCAAGGGCCGGATGGACAACATGTCCAACCACGGCTCCGGCTGGGTCCGCATGGAGTTCGTCGTCCCGTCCCGCGGCCTGATCGGCTTCCGGACGGAGTTCCTCACCAACACCCGCGGCACCGGCATCGCGCACTCGATCCACGAGGGCTACGAGCCGTGGTTCGGCGCTCTGACGACCCGCAACAACGGCTCCCTGGTCGCCGACCGGGCCGGTGTGGTCACCGCCTTCGCGATGACCAACCTGCAGGAGCGCGGCGTGCTCTTCACCGACCCCGGCACCGAGGTGTACGAGGGCATGATCGTCGGCGAGAACTCCCGCTCCGACGACATGGACGTGAACATCACCAAGGAGAAGAAGCTCACCAACATGCGGTCCTCGACCGCCGATGTGACCGAGTCGATCGTCCCGCCCCGCAAGCTCTCGCTGGAGCAGTCGCTGGAGTTCTGCCGCGAGGACGAGTGCATCGAGGTGACCCCGGAGACCGTGCGCATCCGCAAGGTCGTCCTGGACCAGAAGGAGCGCGGCCGCACCGCCTCGCGCGCCAAGAAGTCCTGACACGGGCAGTACCGCACGCCGGCCGGCCCGCACCCCTCGGGGTGCGGGCCGGCCGGCTTTTGCGTGCCCGCGGGCCTGGTGTTCGATATCCGGAGGAAGGCCCGCCCGCCGGGGGTGAGGTGCGCCACCTTCCTCGGGATGCCGGAGAGTCGGTAACCGGACATGACTGACGGTTGTCAGCCACGACTGTCCGTTTGGTGCCGGTTGGGTATGCCCCCAATGTCCATTTTGCGAAACCAATTGGTCGCGCATGTGACCAAATTGAGATCCGTAATGGTCGGTTCCGCATCTCGGAGTGTCCGATAGTGGGACAGTCGAGCTCGGGTCACGGGTCACGCGCAGGGGTGCGCGCCGAACCTCGGGCGAGGAGGCACCACAGGCCAAGGCGACCCCGCCGGCCATCCCCCATGTGGTGCCTTCACGTTGAAACCACATCAGGAGGCATCCCCCATGCGCGGTGCAACCCCGGCCAAGTGGATCGTGGCCGCCACTGCTGTCGCTCTCGCTGCGACGGCCTGCAGCACGGGCAGCAAGAGCAGCGACAAGGCGGCCGCCACGGGCGGCGGCTCCATCGCCGTTCAGCTCGGCGAGCCGCAGCACGGTCTGGTCCCGACCAACACGGCCGAGTCCGAGGGCGCCGAGGTCCTCAACGCCCTCTTCGCCGGTCTGGTCGACTACGACGTCAAGACCAGCGAGCCCAAGCTCCGCGTCGCCGAGTCGATCGAGTCCGCCGACAGCAAGGTCTGGACGATCAAGCTGAAGGACGGCTACACCTTCCACAACGGCGAGAAGGTCACCGCCCAGTCCTTCGTCGACGCCTGGAACTACGGCGCCAACCAGGACAACGCGCAGGAGGCCCTGCCCTTCTTCGCCAAGATCGAGGGCTCCGAGGAGCTCGCTCCGGGCAAGGACAAGAAGCCCACCGCCAAGGAGCTCAAGGGCCTGAAGGTCGTCGACGAGAAGACCTTCACCGTCTCCCTCACCGCCCCGTTCTCCCAGTTCAAGACCATGCTGGGCTACACGGCCTTCTACCCGCTGCCCAAGGCGTTCTTCACCGACCCGAAGACCTTCGGCGACAAGCCGATCGGCAACGGCCCGTTCCAGATGGACGGCGCCTGGGAGCACAACAAGCAGATCAAGGTGAAGCGTTACGACGCCTTCCCCGCTGCGGACGGCAAGGCCAAGCTCCAGGACGTCACCTTCAAGATCTACGACAGCCTGGACACCGCCTACAACGACCTGCGCACCGACGCGATCCAGATCACCGACAAGCTGCCCACCTCGGCGATGTCCTCGGTGAAGGCGGAGTTCGGCGACCGCTACATCTACAAGCCGGAGTCCGGCGTCGGCTACATCGGCTTCCCGATCGCCACCAACCCGGCCACCTACGGCAAGCCCGAGATCCGCAAGGCGATCTCGATGGCCATCGACCGCGAGGCCATCAGCAAGACCATCTTCAACGGCAGCCGCGTCCCGGCCGACGACTTCATCAGCCCGCTGGTGGCCGGCTACCGCAAGGGCGCCCTCGGCGAGGCCGCCAAGTACGACCCGGCCAAGGCCAAGGAGCTCTTCACCCAGGCCGGCGGCGTCCCGGGCAACACCATCGAGCTCGGCTACAACGCCGACGGCGGCCACAAGGAGTGGATCGAGGCCGTCGCCAACCAGCTCAAGAAGAACCTGGGCGTCGAGGTCACCGCCAAGCCGTTCGAGAAGTTCGGCAAGATGCTGGACGCGCTCGGCGAGAAGCAGTACTCGGGCGCCTTCCGCATGGGCTGGTCGATGGACTACCCGTCGGCCGAGAACTACCTGCGCCCGATCTTCTCCAAGGTCGCCATCGACCAGGGCTCGAACTACGGCGGTTACGTCAACGACAAGTTCGAGGCGCTGCTCTCGCAGGCCGACCAGGCGAAGACCCAGGAGGAGGGCCTGAAGCTGTACCAGCAGGCCGACGACATCCTCGTCCAGGACCTGCCGTACATCCCGGTGTACACCAACATGTCCTCCGCCGCTTACACCAAGTCCGTGAAGAACGTCGACACCGACGCCTTCGGCCGCATGGACCTGGCCAACGTCGAGCTCGCCGGCTGACCCGGTAGCAGACGATCGGGGGCGGTCGGCCGGGCTCCTGGACCCGGCCGCCCGCCTCCTTCCTTGCCCGAAAGTGTGGAGGTCTGATGGGCCGCTATGTCATCCGCCGACTGATACAGGCGATCCCTGTACTGCTCGGCGCGACGCTTCTGATCTACTACCTGGTGAACGCACTGCCCGGCGACCCGGTGCAGGCGCTCTCCGGCGAGAAGCGCCCCGACCCGCTGGTCGCCGCGCTGATCCGCGAGAAGTACCACCTCAACGACCCGTTCCTGGTGCAGTACTGGCACTACATCAGCGGGGTCTTCACCGGCGACCTCGGTGAGGACATGAGGGGTCGCGCGGTCATCGACATGATCAGCGAGGCGCTCCCGTACACCGTCAACCTGGCCCTGGTCGCTTTCGCGATCGAGGCCCTGATCGGCGTGTCGGCGGGTGTGCTGGCGGCCCTGCGCCGGGGCAAGTTCCTCGACCAGCTGGTGCTCATCACCACGCTGCTGGTCATCTCCATCCCGGTGTTCGTGCTCGGCTCCGCCCTCCAGCTGGTGCTCGGCGTGAAGCTGCGCAACGACTACGGCATCGACTTCTTCCCGGTCTCCTTCAAGGACGAGGACGGCCTGCGGGCCTACCTGCTGCCGGCGTTCGTGCTGGCCTCCACCTCGCTGGCGTACGTCGCCCGGCTGACCCGCACCAGCCTGATGGAGACCATGCGCGCCGACTACGTGCGCACCGCCGTCGCCAAGGGCCTCAGCCGCCGCCGGGTGATCGGCCGCCACGCGCTGCGCAACGCCCTGATCCCGATCGTCACCTTCCTCGGCGCCGACCTCGGCGCGCTCATGGGCGGTGCGGTCATCACCGAGAAGCTCTTCAACATCCACGGTGTGGGCGGTCTGCTCGCGCAGTCCATCTACAACAAGCAGGGCGTGGTCATCGTCGGCGTGGTGACCCTGCTGGTGCTGGTCTACCTGATCGCCAACCTGCTCGTGGACATGCTGTACGCCGTGCTCGACCCGAGGATCCGCTATGAGTGACACGATCGTCGTCGACCCCGCGGTCCCGGCCGCCGGGGGCACCGGCCCCGAGGGCGAGCCGGAGAAGAAGCAGAAGCCCGAGCGCGTCGCGAGCCTGTGGAGCGACGCCCTGCGCGACCTGCGCCGCAACCCGGTCTTCGTGATCGGTGCGACCCTGGTGCTCCTGCTGCTGGTCGTCTCCGCGGTGCCGCAGCTGTTCACCAGCGGCAGCCCGTTCGCCAACGACGCCTGCGACCTCGCCGACTCGCTGAAGCGGCCCGGCGCCGACCACTGGTTCGGCTTCGACATCCAGGGCTGCGACGTCTACACCCGCACGGTGTGGTCGGCCCGCAACTCCATCGTCGTCGGCGTGCTGACCACCACCCTGGTGACCGTGGTCGGCTGCCTGCTCGGCCTGCTGGCCGGCTGGGTCGGCGGTGTGCTGGACAGCGTGCTGTCCCGCTTCACCGAGATCTTCTTCGCCGTCCCGTCGCTGCTCGGCGGCATGCTGATCATGTCGTTCTGGGGCTCCGGCAACGTCATGTCGGTGTCGCTGGTGCTGGCCGCGCTCGGCTGGCCGCAGATCTTCCGGATCATGCGCGCCTCGGTGATCGCCAACAAGCACAACGACTACGTGGTGGCCGCCCGGGCGCTCGGCGCGGGCAACCTGCGGATCACCTTCCGGCACATCATGCCGAACGCCATCGCGCCGGTGATCGTGGTCTCCGCGATCAGCCTGGGCGTCTACATCGGCGCCGAGGCCGCGCTCTCCTACCTCGGCATCGGTGTCCAGCCCCCGCAGATCTCCTGGGGCCTGATGATCAGCGACGCGTCCAACCGCTTCCTGGAGGCGCCGCACGTGCTGCTCTTCCCGGCCGCGGCCCTGAGCGTCACCGTGCTGGCCTTCATCATGGTCGGCGACGCGGTCCGCGACGCCCTCGACCCGAAGCTGCGCTGAGAGAAGAGGTGACGATCGGATGACCACCGCCATCGAGACCAAGAAGACCGAGCGGCTCGCCGTGGGCACGCCGCTGCTGGAGGTCCGCGACCTCCACGTGGAGTTCCGCACCCGCGACGGCGTCGCCAAGGCCGTCAACGGCGTGAACTACTCCGTGGCCGCCGGCGAGACCCTCGCCGTGCTCGGCGAGTCGGGCTCCGGCAAGTCGGTGACCGCCCAGACCATCATGGGCATCCTCGACATGCCGCCCGGCCGGATCACCCAGGGCCAGATCCTCTTCCGCGGCGAGGACATGCTCGCCATGAAGGAGGAGCAGCGCCGGAGGATCCGCGGGCGGAAGATCGCGATGATCTTCCAGGACGCGCTCTCCTCGCTGAACCCGGTGCTGTCCGTCGGCTACCAGCTCGGCGAGATGTTCCGGGTGCACGAGGGCGCCTCCCGCAAGGAGGCCCGGGCCAAGGCGATCGAGCTGATGGACCGCGTCCGCATCCCGGCCGCCGCCCAGCGCGTCGACGACTACCCGCACCAGTTCTCCGGCGGCATGCGCCAGCGCATCATGATCGCCATGGCGCTCGCCCTGCAGCCCGACCTGATCATCGCGGACGAGCCCACCACCGCCCTGGACGTCACCGTCCAGGCCCAGGTGATGGACCTCCTCGCGGAACTGCAGGCCGAG
>NZ_JBFAXX010000051.1:0-66874 GCF_040680995.1 Kitasatospora sp. NPDC051914 | reverse complement strand
CGCTGTTGAGTTCTCAAGGAACGGACACTTCCTTCGGACCGCCTTCCAGCGGACCCTCCGGGCGTTTCGCTCTTTCGTGTTTCCAGCTTATCAGATGTTTTCCGCTCCGTTTTCCGGAGCCTGTTTCATCGGATTGGCTTTCGCCTTTCGGCGCTCCCGAACTCTATCAGAGTTTTTTCACCGGATTTACCGCCTCGAACTGAATTCGATCAGTGCCGTCCGGCAGTGGGGCAACCCGGAGAACATTACGCCCCGGGTCGCCCCACGTCAAACCTGGCCGGACAGGGCCGAGGACTCAGACCTCGACCACGACCGGGAGGATCATCGGACGGCGGCGGTAGTTGTCCGCCACCCACTTGCCGATGGTCCGGCGCACCAGCTGCTGCACCTGGCGGACCTCCAGCACGCCGTCGCCGGCGGAGCGGGTGAGCGCCTCCTCCAGCTTGGCGACGACCGGCACGAACGCGCTGTCGTCGATGCCGGAGCCGCGGGCCTGGATGGTCGGGCCGCTCACGATCTTGCCGTTGGTGGAGTCCACCACGACGAAGGCCGAGATGAAGCCCTCCTCACCGAGGATGCGGCGGTCCTTCAGTGAGGCCTCGGTGATGTCGCCGACGGAGGAGCCGTCCACGTACACGTAGCCGGCCTGCACCTTGCCGACGATCCGGGCGACGCCGTTCTCGAGGTCGACGCAGACGCCGTCCTCCGCGATCACGGTGCGCTCCTTGGGAACGCCGGTGAGGATGCCCAGGTCGGCGGCGGCCCGCAGGTGGCGCCATTCGCCGTGCACCGGCATCAGGTTCCGCGGGCGGCAGATGTTGAAGAAGTACAGCAGCTCGCCGGCCGAGGCGTGGCCGGAGACGTGCACCTTGGCGTTGCCCTTGTGCACGACCTTGGCGCCCCAGCGGGTCAGGCCGTTGATGACCCGGTACACCGCGTTCTCGTTGCCCGGGATCAGCGAGGAGGCGAGCACCACGGTGTCGCCCTCGACGATGCGGATCTGGTGCTCCCGGTTGGCCATCCGCGACAGCGCGGCCATCGGCTCGCCCTGCGAGCCGGTGCAGATCAGCACGACCTTGTCGTCCGGCAGGTCGTCCAGGGTCTTCACGTCGACGACCAGGTTGCCGGGGACCTTCAGGTAGCCGAGGTCCCGGGCGATGCCCATGTTGCGGACCATCGAGCGGCCCACGAAGGCCACCTTGCGGCCGTACTCGTGCGCGGCGTCCAGCACCTGCTGGATGCGGTGCACGTGGCTGGCGAAGGAGGCCACGATGATGCGGCGGTTGGCGTTCGCGAAGACGTTGCGCAGGGCCGCGGAGATGTCCCGCTCGTGCGGGATGAAGCCGGGGACCTCGGCGTTGGTGGAGTCCACCAGCAGCAGGTCCATGCCCTCCTCGGCCAGCTTGGCGAAGGCCGGGAGGTCGGTGAGGCGGCCGTCCAGCGGAAGCTGGTCCATCTTGAAGTCGCCGGTGGCGACGACCATGCCGGCCGGGGTGCGGACGGCGACTGCCAGGGCGTCCGGGATGGAGTGGTTGACGGCGATGAACTCGCAGTCGAAGGGGCCGATGCGCTCGCGCTCGCCCTCCTTCACCTCCAGGACGTACGGGCGGATGCGGTGCTCGGCGAGCTTGGCCTCGATCAGGGCGAGGGTGAGCTTCGAGCCGATCAGCGGGATGTCCGGGTTCTCCCGGAGCAGGTACGGGACGGCACCGATGTGGTCCTCGTGCCCGTGGGTCAGAACGATGCCGTCGACCTTGTCGAGGCGGTCCCGGATGTAGGTGAAGTCCGGGAGGATCAGGTCGACGCCGGGCTGCTCGTCCTCGGGGAAGAGCACGCCGCAGTCGACGATCAGGATGCGGTCCCCGTACTCGAAGACCGTCATGTTGCGGCCGATCTCACCGAGGCCGCCGAGCGGGGTGATGCGGAGAGCGCCCTCCTTGAGTGCCGGAGGTGCGCCGAGTTCGGGATGCGGGTGGCTCAAAAGACTCTCCTCACGACGCACGCCATATGCCCGGGATCGTCCGGCGACATATGGCGTGCGTCCATCGTTGGTTTCCTACGTACCAGGTGCCTCCGCGCCTTCGGTCCGGTCCAGCGGCAGGCCTCGGAAGGCCCGGCGAGCCGGGGCGCGCACGTCTGTGTCTGCTAGAGGTGTACCCCGCCGGAGGCCAGATCCTGCTTCAGTTGTGCAATCTCCTCCGGCGTGGCGGACACCAGCGGGAGGCGCAGCGGGCCTGCGGGGTGTCCCTGCAGGTTCAGTGCGGCCTTGCTGAGGATCACGCCCTGGGTGCGGAAGACGCCGGTGAAGACCGGCAGCAGGGACTGGTGGACGGCGGTGGCCTTGGCGGTGTCGCCGGCCGCGAAGGCCTCCACCATGGCCTTGAGCTCGGGGGTGACGACGTGGCTGACGACGCTGACCACGCCGACGGCGCCGACCGAGAGCAGCGGCAGGGTCAGGATGTCGTCGCCGGAGTACCAGGCGAGCTCGGAGCGGGCGATCGCCCAGGAGGCGGCGCCGACGTCGCCCTTGGCGTCCTTGTTGGCGACGATCCGCGGGTGCTCGCCCAGCCGGACCAGCGTCTCGTGGCTCAGCGCGACGCCGCTGCGGCCCGGGATGTCGTAGAGCATGACCGGCAGCTCGGTGGCGTCGGCGACGGCGACGCTGTGCCGGTACAGGCCCTCCTGCGGGGGCTTGCTGTAGTACGGCGTGACCGCGAGCAGGCCGTGGGCGCCGGCGGCCTCGGCCTGGCGGGCCAGCTCGACGCTGTGGTGGGTGTCGTTGGTGCCGACACCGGCCACGATGTGCGCCCGGTCCCCGACCGCCTCCACCACGGCGCGGACGAGCTGGGCCTTCTCGGCGTCGCTGGTGGTCGGGGACTCGCCGGTGGTGCCGTTGAGCACGAGACCGTCGTTGCCGGCGTCCACGAGGTGGGCGGCGAGGCGCTGGGCGCCGTCGAGGTCGAGCCCGCCGTCGGCTGTGAAGGGGGTGACCATCGCGGTCAGGACCCGGCCGAAGGGCGTCTGGGGGGTGGAGGTCGGAGCCATGCGTCCAAAACTACTCGTAGGCCACCGGGAGGCAGTCACGCCGGTCCACGGTTCGGACAGAATCGCACGAGGTCGGCGGTGGGCAGAGGCGCCGGAACATGGGATTCCGGTGCTGCCCGCTCGGGGGTTCGGGCAGCACCGGAATCCGTGATCCGAGCGTAGGGAGCGGGCGGAACCCCTGCAATCCGGACATGCGGGAGGGGCCGCCCGTTCACCCGTCGCCGCAGGTCAGGGGGCAACCCGGCCGTGTGCGTTGAAGGCCGCACGGGTGAGCGGCATGAGCTGCGCCCAGTGCTCCTCCATCTGCTCGGCGACCATCTCGATCTCCCGCTGCGGGAACGACGGCACGGTGGCCTGCTCGTTCTTGGTGCGCAGCGACAGGAAGTGCATCAGCGAGCGCGCGTTGCAGGTGGCGTACATGGACGAGAACAGGCCGACCGGGAGGACGGCGCGGGCGACCTCGCGGGCGACGCCGGCGGCGAGCATCTCCTGGTAGGCGCGGTAGGAGGCCCGGTAGGACTCCTCCATCGCCTCGCTGGTGACCTTGTGCTGCTCCGCGGTGCCCTCGACGAACTCGTACCGGCCGGGCTTGCCCTGCTGGACGAGGCGGCGCTCGGGGCCGGGGACGTAGAAGACCGGCTGCAGCTCGCGGTAGCGGCCGGACTCCTCGTTGTAGGACCAGCCGCTGCGGTGCCGGTGGAACTCGCGGAACACGAAGATCGGCGCGCTGATGAAGAAGGTCATCGAGTTGTGCTCGAAGGGCGTGCCGTGGCGGTCCCGCATCAGGAAGTTGATCAGGCCCTTGGACTTCTCCGGGTCCTCGCCGATCGTCTCCAGGGACTGCTCGCCCTTGGTGGAGACCCGGGCGGCCCAGAGGACGTCGGTGTCGGTGGCGGCGCTGCGGACGAGCTCCACCGTGACGTCGCTGCGGAACGTGGGGGCCAGGTCGTCGCTCACGCGGTGCTCCTCGTTTCGAGTGGGGTGCCGTGCAGCTTGATGGCGTGCTGCATGGCCTTGCGGGCGCGCGGCGTGTCGCCGGCGTCGGCGTAGGCCACGGCGAGGCGGAAGAAGACCCGCCAGTCGTGCGGGGAGGCCTCCGCCTCGGCCTTGCGGCGGGCGAAGACCTCGTCGGCGGAGGCACGGTCGATCCGGCCGCCGGCGGTGCGGCGCAGCTCGTCGACGGGCAGGCCGCCCTCGGCCTCGAGTTCGCGGGCGAGCTGCTCGCTGGCCCGGCCGAAGCGGACGGTCTGGCGGAGGAACCAGATGCCGATCGGCGGGATGACGAAGGCGCACATGCCGAGGCCGATGCCGAGCGGTTTGCCGGTGGCGACCAGCTGGACGCCCTCTCCTATGCAGAGCAGGGAGGTGACGACCAGGGCGGCGGCGAGCAGGAAGAAGCCGGTGCGGGAGGTCATGCCGGGCTCACAGGTCCAGGAAGTGTTCGAGGCCGAAGGTGAGTCCGGGGGTGTCCACGATCCTGCGGACGCCGAGCAGGATGCCGGGCATGAAGCAGCTGTGGTGCAGCGAGTCGTGGCGGATGGTGAGGGTCTCGCCGGCGTCGCCGAACAGCACTTCCTGGTGAGCGAGCAGGCCGCGCAGGCGGACGGCGTGCACGGGGATGCCGTCGACGTCGGCGCCGCGGGCGCCGGGCAGGGAGTGCGTGGTGGGGTCCTGCTGCGCGGGGCGGCCGGCGGCGGCGCGGGCGGCGGCGATGAGCTGCGCGGTGCGGGTGGCGGTGCCGCTGGGTGCGTCGGCCTTGCGGTCGTGGTGGAGCTCGACGACCTCGACAGACTCGAAGTACTTGGCGGCCTTCTGGGCGAACTGCATGCCGAGCACGGCGCCGATGGAGAAGTTCGGCGCGATGAGCAGGCCGGTCGCGGGGGCCTCGGCGAGCCAGCCGTCGACGGTGGCGAGGCGCTCGTCGGTCCAGCCGGTGGTGCCGGTGACCACGTGGATGCCGTGGTGCAGGGCGAAGTCGAGGTTGCCCATCACCGAGTCGGGGTGGGTGAGCTCGACGACGACCTGGACGCCCGCGTCGGTCAGCTCGGAGAGCTTGGAGTCGCGGCCGAGGGCGGCGACGAGCTCCATGTCCGGGGCGGCCTCGACGGCCTTCACGGCCTCGGAACCGATCCGTCCCCTGGCGCCGATCACGGCGACTCGCAGCGTCATGCGGTTTCCTCCTTGGCGAGCTGGTCGGCGATGGCGGCCGCCCGCTTGGCGTTGATCGGGCCGATCAGGGCGAGCGACGGCCGGTGCGCACCCAGCACATCACGGGCGACCGCCCGGACGTCGTCCAGGGTCACCGCCGCTATCTTCGCGAGCATGTCGTCCACGGACAGGTGGGTGCCGTAGCAGAGTTCGGCCTTGCCGATGCGGTTCATCAGCGAGCCGGTGTCCTCCATGCCGAGCACGGTGGAGCCGGAGATCTGGCCGATGGCCCGGTGGAGCTCCTCCTCGGTGATGCCGTCGGCGACGACCTTCGCGAGCTCCTGCCGGCAGATCGCGAGGACCTCCTCGACGCGCTTGGGCTGGCAGCCGGCGTAGATGCCGAACATGCCGCTGTCCGCGTAGGAGGACGAGTAGGAGTAGACCGAGTAGGCGAGGCCGCGCTTCTCCCGGACCTCCTGGAAGAGGCGGGAGCTCATGCCGCCGCCGAGGGCGGCGTTGAGGACGCCGATGGCCCAGCGGCGTTCGTCGTGGCGGGGCACGCCGGGCACGCCGAGGACGAGGTGGGCCTGCTCGGTGGGCCGGTTCAGGACCTCGGTGCGGCCGGCGGTGCGCAGGGCCTTCACGCCGCGGCGGACCTCGGCAGGGTGGCCGGTGGAGCGCTCGAGGACGGGCGCGAAGGCCTCCTCGACCAGCTTGACGACCTTGCGGTGGTCGAGGTTGCCCGCGGCGGCGACGACCAGGTGCTCGGGCTTGTAGCGGCGCTTGTAGAAGCCGGCGATCTGGTCGCGGGTGAGGTTGGTGACGGTCTCCTCGGTGCCGAGGATGGGCCGGCCGAGCGGGCCGCTGCCGTAGATCACCTTGGCGAAGAGGTCGTGGACGACGTCGCCCGGGTCGTCCTCGGCCATCGCCATCTCCTCGAGGATGACGCCGCGCTCGGCGTCGACGTCCTCGGGGCGGATCAGCGAGCCGGTGAGCATGTCGCAGACCACGTCGATGGCGAGCGGCAGGTCGGTGTCGAGCACCCGCGCGTAGTAGCAGGTGTTCTCCTTGGCGGTGAAGGCGTTCATCTCGCCGCCGACGGCGTCGAGGGCCGCGGAGATCTCGAGGGCGCTGCGCCGGGCGGTGCCCTTGAAGAGCAGGTGCTCCAGGTAGTGGGTGGCGCCGTTGAGGACGGGCGTCTCGTCGCGCGAACCCACGCCGACCCAGATGCCGAAGGTCGCCGAGCGGACGGTGGGCAGGGTCTCGGTGAGGACCCGCAGACCGCCGGGGAGGACGGTGCGGCGCACCGTGCCGGCGCCGTCGACGCCCTTGAGCAGAGTCTTGGTGGTGCCGGGGCGCTGCTGCGCCGCGGAGGCCTGAGCCACCGGGGTGTACCTCTCAGATCGGGGAAGAACAGGGTGCGGCCCGCACGCCGCGAGGGGCGTGCGGGCCGCGGGAGGACTACCTCGTCCCTCGGGGCTGCGTCACTCGGAGGCGGCCTCGCCGCCCTCCTCGCCCTCGATCACGGGGACGAGGGAGAGCTTGCCGCGCGGGTCGATCTCGGCGATCTCGACCTGCACCTTGGTGCCGACCGCGAGCACGTCCTCGACGTTCTCCACGCGCTTGCCGCCGGCGAGCTTGCGGATCTGCGAGATGTGCAGCAGACCGTCCTTGCCGGGCATGAGGGAGACGAAGGCGCCGAAGGTCGTGGTCTTCACCACGGTGCCCAGGTAGCGCTCGCCGACCTCGGGCATGGTCGGGTTGGCGATCTGGTTGATCGTGGTGCGGGCGGCCTCGGCGGCCGGGCCGTCGGAGGCACCGATGTAGATGGTGCCGTCGTCCTCGATCGTGATCTCGGCGCCGGTGTCCTCCTGGATCTGGTTGATCATCTTGCCCTTGGGACCGATGACCTCACCGATCTTGTCCACCGGGATCTTGATCGTGATGATGCGCGGGGCGTACTGCGACATCTCGTCCGGAGTGTCGATGGCCTCGTTCATCACGTCGAGGATGTGCAGGCGGGCGTCCTTGGCCTGCTTCAGCGCGGCGGCGAGCACCGACGCCGGGATGCCGTTCAGCTTGGTGTCGAGCTGGAGGGCGGTGATGAAGTTGCGGGTGCCGGCGACCTTGAAGTCCATGTCGCCGAACGCGTCCTCGGCGCCGAGGATGTCGGTCAGCGTCACGTAGTGGGTCTCGCCGTCGATCTCCTGGGAGATCAGGCCCATGGCGATGCCGGCGACGGGGGCCTTCAGCGGCACACCGGCGTTCAGCAGCGACATGGTGGAGGCGCAGACCGAGCCCATCGAGGTGGAGCCGTTGGAGCCGAGCGCCTCGGAGACCTGGCGGATGGCGTACGGGAACTCCTCGCGGGTGGGCAGCACGGGCAGGATCGCCCGCTCGGCCAGCGCGCCGTGGCCGATCTCGCGGCGCTTGGGCGAGCCCACGCGGCCGGTCTCGCCGACGGAGTACGGCGGGAAGTTGTAGTTGTGCATGTAGCGGCGGCGCGTCTCCGGGGAGAGCGTGTCGAGCTGCTGCTCCATGCGGAGCATGTTCAGCGTGGTGACACCCAGGATCTGGGTCTCGCCGCGCTCGAACAGGGCGGAGCCGTGGACGCGCGGGATGGCCTCGACCTCGGCGGCCAGGGTGCGGATGTCGGTGACGCCGCGGCCGTCGATGCGGACCTTGTCCTTGATGACGCGCTCGCGGACGATCTTCTTGGTCAGCGCGTTGTAGGCGGCGCTGATCTCCTTCTCGCGGCCCTCGAAGTCCGGGAGGAGCTTGTCCGCGGCGATCGCCTTGATGCGGTCGAGCTCGTTGTTGCGCTCCTGCTTACCGGCGATGGTGAGCGCCTGGGCGAGCTCGTCCTTGACCGCGGCGGTCAGGGCGTTGAGCACGTCGTCCTGGTAGTCCAGGAAGACCGGGAACTCGCCGGTCGGCTTGGCGGCCTGGGCGGCCAGCTGGGCCTGGGCGGCGCAGAGCACCTTGATGAACGGCTTGGCGGCCTCGAGGCCGGCGGCCACGATCTCCTCGGTCGGGGCCTCGGCGCCGTCGGCGACCAGCTTGATGGTCTTGTCGGTGGCCTCGGCCTCGACCATCATGATCGCGACGTCGCCGTCCGGCAGGGCGCGGCCGGCCACGACCATGTCGAAGACGGCGTCCTCGAGCTCGCTGTGGGTCGGGAAGGCGACCCACTGGCCCTTGATCAGCGCGACGCGGACGCCGCCGATCGGGCCGGAGAAGGGCAGGCCCGCGAGCTGGGTGGACGCGGAGGCGGCGTTGATGGCCACCACGTCGTAGAGGTGGTCGGGGTTGAGCGCCATCACGGTGACGACGACCTGGATCTCGTTGCGCAGGCCCTTGACGAAGGACGGGCGCAGCGGGCGGTCGATCAGGCGGCAGGTGAGGATGGCGTCCTCGGAGGGCCGGCCCTCGCGACGGAAGAACGAGCCGGGGATGCGGCCCGCGGCGTACATCCGCTCCTCGACGTCGACGGTCAGCGGGAAGAAGTCGAAGTGCTCCTTCGGCTGCTTGGACGCGCTGGTGGCCGACAGGACCATGGTGTCGTCGTCGAGGTAGGCGACGGCGGAGCCGGCGGCCTGGCGGGCCAGGCGGCCCGTCTCGAAGCGGATGGTACGGGTGCCGAAGCTGCCGTTGTCGATGACGGCCTCGGCGTAGAACACGTTCTCTTCCACCTGGAAGATCTCCTCTTTCGTACGTCTCCGGTGGAGCGTCCCCCAGCGTCCGCCCGTCAGGCCCTGCGGGCCGGTCTTCGATCGAAGCCCCCGGGCGTCTGTCGACGACTCCCGGCGGCCACTACCGAGGACCGGCGCCTCTCGGCTTGCCTGGTCGGCGGTCGCGTGCGGACGCTCCCCGGATGCGGGCGGCCTCCGTTTGAGGCCTGCGGCCCGCGCAGGGCGATGGGTGCTGCCCGGTGCCGTCCGCGTGACGCGCGGCCGGGCACCTAACCGGGCATGCCCTTCACCTTACAAATTCACACCCTACAGAGCTCGCCATTACCACGCGTGCGGCAGCGATTCTCCGGGGGTGTTCCGCGGCAGTTCCCTGCGGCGGATGCGCCGAAGGGCGGCCCCCCGGGAAGGGGAGCCGCCCCACGGAGCGGTGTCAGCGAGCGCCGCCCGCGGCGCCGCGGCGGATGCCGAGGCGGTCGACGAGGGTACGGAAACGCTCGATGTCCTTCTTGGCCAGGTACTGCAGCAGGCGGCGGCGCTGGCCGACCAGGATCAGCAGACCACGACGGGAGTGGTGGTCGTGCTTGTGGGCCTTCAGGTGCTCGGTCAGGTCCGAGATACGGCGGGAGAGCATGGCCACCTGGACCTCGGGGGAGCCGGTGTCGCCCTCCTTCTGGCCGAACTCGGCGATGATCTGCTTCTTGACGTCGGCGGCGAGAGCCACGGCATCTCCTTCGGGGTGGCCGAGTGATCCCGGTAGACGACACAGGATCTGACAGAACTCGGACTGACCAAGCGTACCAGCGCCCGCCGGCGTCCCCTTGCACGGGGCGCCGGCGGGCGCGGGAGCGGGTGCGGCGGCGTCAGCTGGTGGCGCCGCGGACCAGTGCGTAGATGTCGAGCACGGCCAGCGCGAGCGGGACGAGCGAGATCAGCATCAGGCTGTCCACCATGTCCAGGATGCGGCCCCAGAACGGGGAGACGCCGAGCCGGGGCACGACCAGCGCGATCGCGGTGAGCAGCGCCGCGCCGACCGCGACGGAGGCCGACAGCCACACGGTGCGCAGGTCGATCGAGGTGTCGGTGCCGCCCTGCTGGATCTGCTCCAGGATGAACAGCGGGGTGTGCAGGGACAGGCCGAGGATCAGCAGGCCGAGGCCGGCCAGGCCGGCGACGGTGAGGCTGAAGACCTGCGCGGTGTAGCGGAACAGCCGGGCGCGCAGCATCGTCGAGACGCCGACGGCCAGGGCGAGCAGCTCGCCGAAGGTGGAGTTGCTGAAGCCGAGCACGGCGCAGGCGCCGATCACGGTGGCCGCGCAGCCGCCGACCAGGCCGACGAGGACCTCGTGGCCGCGGCGGGCCTGGTGGGCGATCCGCTCGTACTGGACGGCCTCGGAGCGGCTGCTCTCCTCGCCGTAGGCGGTGCCGCGGGTGCGGGTCTGGCCGGGGGCGCTGAACCCGACGGGCAGCCGGGCGAAGCGGGCGGAGAGCGCGGGCAGGAAGCCGACTGCGGCGACCGCGGCGACGCCGGTGACGGCCGCGATGTGGGTGGCCGGGGTGCCGTCGAGCAGCACGGCGGCGAAGGTGGCCAGGGTGCCGGCGGCGGCGAGGAAGGAGGAGGCGACGAAGACCGAGTCCTTCTCCGGCAGCAGGCCGACCAGCAGCACGGACACGATGAGCACTGCGACGCAGCCGATCAGGAACTGCAGGCGGCCGGGGCCGTCGCCGACGTGGCCGACCGGGGCCGCGCCGGAGCCGGCGATCAGGGCGTGCGGCAGGGCGCCGAGGCCGAGCGCGAGGCCGGCGGCGTGGTCCCCGTAGACCCGGGCGCGGACGCCGGCGAAGGTCACCAGGACGACCGCGGTCACGCCGGAGAGGATGCCGGGCAGGCCGTGCATGTCGTGGCGCAGGTCGGAGAACCAGAGTGCGAAGCCGAGCAGGGCCAGCAGCAGGGTGGCCCCGGTCAGGCCGAAGGCCCGCATGAGGTCGGGGCTCCAGAAGCGGCGGTCGGCCTCGACGGCGCTGGCGATGGCGTCCGCGACGTCGTCGTAGACGGCCGGCGGCAGCGACTCGGCGAACGGGCGCAGGCTCAGCAGGTCACCGTCGCGGACCTGCTGGGCGGCCAGCGGCAGGCCGCTGTCCAGCACGGTGCCGTCGCGGCGCACCAGGTGGAACCCGGTGGGCGTGCCGTCGACCTGGGTCTGCCCGGTGAGGCGGAGCACCTCGGGGTAGATGTCGGCGAGCGGCACGTCCTCGGGCAGTGCGACGTCGATCCGGCTGTCCGGTGCGACGACGGTCACCCGGCAGAAACCGGTCGTTGCGCCGGCGCTCATGCGGTCACCTCCACGAGCCCGGAGGACGCGTGGCACACCGCGCACCTCTGACCTGTCCGCTCGCTGTGCTCGCTCACCGGCGCTCCCCCTTGTCGGATTTGCCTGCTCGTCAGCTCTTGCTTTCCCGTCGCCCTTCTCCCGGCCCGACCGGAACTGACACGGTCGCGGCCAGAGTTGGCGCGGCGTTACCCTACCGCCCGCCGGAGGTGCGATGTCCCCGGGTACCCCGCCCGAATTCCCACCCCCTCGCGGGGGGCGGTGAAATGCCGTGCAACGGTGTGCCGTTGGTGGAGGAGATTCGACGCTTCGTACCGGAAATCTCCTCAGCTGACCCCGTGGTCGAACCGTCGCCGCTGCCCAGTAGGATCGGCCCCTGCGCAAGGCGTACGGGGGCCCGGCTGGTGCAGCACCCTCGATTGCGTCTGCGGTCGGCGGAGCGGGGGCGGCGTCATCGCACGGGGCGCCCTCACCCGTACGTAATCGGTGTGCGTGAGGGTTGGTGCCAGTGAGCGAGCGAAGCGAACGGACCGTCAAGAGGTCCGGGTTCCGCGCAGCGGCCGCCGGGCGGAGCGGGGCGGCCGCATGAGTGTCGTGACGGTGAAGCGTCCGCCGCGGGCGTATCCGCCGCCGGTGCCGGACGAGCCGGTGGAGCTGGTGGCTCCGCCGGAGCTGCCGCGGGCCGGCGGCGAGGACTGGATGATGTCCCTGCTGCCGCTGCTCGGCATGGGCGGCTCGGCGGCGTTCTTCTTCTCCCCGGGCGCCCAGGGCCCGATGAAGATCATGGGTGTCCTGATGGTCGCCTCGACCGCGGGCATGGCGGTCGCGCAGATCGTCAAGGCGCGCCGCGGCGGCAACGCCGGCACCGCGGACGAGCGCCGGGACTACCTCAAGTACCTGCAGCAGATGCGCCGGCAGGTGCGGCGCACGGCGGAGCGGCAGCGCGGTGCGCTGCTGTTCACCCACCCCGAGCCCGACCAGCTGTGGTCGATCGTGGCCGAGGGCCGCCGGCTCTGGGAACGCAGGCCCACCGAGGCGGACTTCGCGCAGGTGCGGCTCGGTACCGGGCCGCAGCAGCTGTCGACGCCGATCGTCGCGCCGCAGACGGCCCCGATGGACGAGCTGGAGCCGATGGCCGCCGAGGCCATGGGCACCTTCATCAAGTCGCACGGCACCCTGCAGGACCTGCCGCTGGCGGTCTCGCTGCGCGCCTTCTACCACATCACGGTGTGCGGCGACCCGGACACCGTGTACGGCAACGTCCGGGCGATGATCGCCCAGTTGACGACCCTGCACTCGCCGGACGACCTGATGGTCGCCGTCGCCGCCGCCCCGGGCGCGGTCGACGAGTGGGAGTGGGCGAAGTGGCTGCCGCACGCGCAGCACCGCAAGGAGAACGACGGCGCCGGTTCGCGCCGCCTGATCGCCACCGGCCTCGGCGAGCTGGAGGAACTGCTCGCCAAGGAGCTGGAGGGCCGCAAGGGCTTCTCCCGGGACAACGTGCCGAGCGCCGACAAGCCGCACCTGATCGTGGTCATGGACGGCGCCTCGGTGCCGCACGACTCGGTCCTGGCCGGCCCGGACGGCGTGGAGGGCGTCACCGTCATCGAGGTCGTCCCCGGTGACCTGGACGAGCCCAGCGGCCACCTGGTCGTCACGGTCGGCAAGGACAGCCTGCTGCTGGAGTCCGCCTCCGGCGCGTCCTACTCGGGCCGGCCGGACACGCTGTCCGCCTGGCAGTCCGAGGCGCTGGCCCGCCAGCTGGCCCCGTTCCGGGTGTCGGCCGGCGGGGACGACGGCGACCCGTCGCTGGTGTCCATGGACTTCACCGAGATGATGAACACCGGCGACCCGGGCTCCTTCGACCCGGCCCGGCACTGGCGGCCGCGCCCGATGGCCGAGAAGCTCAAGGTGCCGCTGGGTGTCGGCCAGAACGGCGAGTACGTCTGGCTGGACATCAAGGAGGCCTCGCTCCAGGGCATGGGCCCGCACGGCATGTGCGTCGGCGCGACCGGCTCCGGCAAGTCCGAGGTGCTGCGCACCATCGTGCTGGCGCTCGCGGTGACCCACTCCTCCGAGGTGCTGAACCTGGTCCTCGCGGACTTCAAGGGTGGTGCCACCTTCGCCGGCATGGCGGAGATGCCGCACACCGCGGCCGTGATCACCAACCTCGAGGGCGAAGCGACCCTGATCGACCGCATGCGCGACGCGATCGAGGGCGAGATGAACCGCCGCCAGGAGCTCCTGCGGGCGGCGGGCAACTACGCCAACATCAACGAGTACGAGCGGGCCCGTGCGGCGGGTGCGGCGCTGGACCCGCTGCCCTCGCTGCTGATGATCATCGACGAGTTCTCCGAGCTGCTCACCGCCAAGCCGGACTTCATCGACCTGTTCATCCAGATCGGCCGCATCGGCCGTTCGCTCGGCATGCACATGCTGCTCGCCTCGCAGCGGCTGGAGGAGGGCAAGCTCCGCGGTCTGGACACCTTCCTCTCCTACCGCCTGGGTCTGCGCACCTTCTCGGCCGCCGAGTCGCGGGCCGCGATCGGCGTGCCGGACGCCTACCACCTGCCGCCCATCCCCGGTGTCGGCTACCTGAAGTTCGGCTCCGACGTCATGGAGCGCTTCCGGGCCGCGTACGTCTCCGGCCCCTACCGTCCGCCAGGCCAGCAGCGCACCAGCGGCGGCCAGGTGATCACCGCGCAGCCGGTGCTGTTCACCGCCGCCGAGGTGGCGGTCGTCGAGCCGGTGGTCGAGGAGGTGTTCGAGGAGGTCGAGGAGATCGACGACTCGCTGCTCGACACCATGCTCGACGTGTTCGTGCAGCGCATGATCAGCCAGGGCCCGCCGGCCCACCAGGTGTGGCTGCCGCCGCTGGAGGAGGCGCCGAGCATCGACGGCCTGGTGCCGCCGCTGCAGGTCACCGCGGAGCGCGGCCTGACCTCGCCGGAGTTCGGCGCGCTCGGCCGCCTGGTGGTGCCGGTCGGCATCGTCGACAAGCCGCGCGACCAGCGCCGCGACGTGATGTACCAGGACTACTCGGGCGCGGCCGGCCACGGTCTGATCGTGGGCGGTCCGCAGTCCGGCAAGTCCAACATGGTGCGCACCCTGGTCTCCGGGTTCGCGGTCACGCACACCCCGGTCGAGGTGCAGTTCTACCTGCTGGACTTCGGCGGTGGCGCGTTCGGCGCGCTGGCCGGCCTGCCGCACGTCGGCGGGGTGGCCGGACGCCTGGACGTCGAGAAGGTGCGCCGCATGGTCAGCGAGGTGCACGGTGTGCTCAACCGGCGCGAGGAGCTGTTCCGCTCGGCCGGCATCGACACCGTCGCCACCTACCGCTCCCGCCGCGCGGCCGGCCAGCTGCCGGACGAGCAGTTCGGCGACGTCTTCCTGATCATCGACGGCTGGCTGACCTTCAAGCAGGAGTACGAGGTCCTCGAGCCGGTCATCAACGACATCGCGCAGCGCGGTCTGACCTACGGCGTGCACGTGATCGTCACCGCGGCGCGGTACGCGGAAGTGCGGCCAGCCCTCAAGGACCTGCTGCAGAACCGCACCGAGCTGCGCCTCGGCGACTCGATGGAGTCGGAGATCGACCGCAAGGTCGCGGTCAACGTCCCGGCGGGCTCGCCCGGCCGCGGTCTGACCGCAGCCAAGCTGCACTTCCTGTCCGGCCTGCCGCGCCTGGACGGCTCGTCCGGGACGGAGGACCTGGCGGACGGCGTGGCCGACCTGGTGGCACAGATCGACGCCGCGTGGACGGGGCCGCGCGCCCCGCAGGTCCGCATGCTGCCGGCCGTCCTGGACGGCCACGCGCTGCCGAAGGGCTTCGAGCACCCCGAGCTGGGTGTGGCCTTCGGTGTGGACGAGGTCGAGCTCGCGCCGGTCTTCGTCAACTTCGAGACCGACCCGCTGTTCATCGTCTTCGGCGAGAGCGAGTCCGGTAAGTCGGCGCTGCTGCGGATGCTGATCAAGCAGATCACCGAGCGGTACACCCCGGACCAGGCGGGCATCGTGGTCGGCGACTTCCGCCGCTCGCTGCTCGGCGTGGTGCCGCAGGAGTACCTGGTGGAGTACTCGGCGGCGGCGCCCGCGATGTCGGCGGCCGTGGAGATGCTCCGCGGCGCCTGTTCGCGCCGCCTGCCCGGCCCGGACGTCACGCCGGAGCAGCTGCGCAACCGCAGCTGGTACAGCGGCAAGGACATGTTCGTGATCGTGGACGACTACGAGCTGGTCGCCACCTCCTCGGGCAACCCGATGGCGCCGCTGGCCGAGTTCCTGCCGTTCGCCCGCGACATCGGCCTGCGCGTGATCATCGCGCGCAGCGCCGGCGGTGCCGGCCGCTCGCTGTTCGAGCCGGTCATGCAGCGGATGCGCGAGCTGGGCGGCCAGGGCGTGCTGCTCTCGGGCGACAAGAACGAGGGTGCGCTGCTCGGCACGGTCAAGCCGCAGCCGCTGCCGCCGGGCCGCGGTGTGTTCGTCTCCCGCCGGATCGCCTCCGGCCAGACGGTGCAGACGGGATGGCTGCCCGCCCCGTGACCGCCCCGCGGTGGTGACCTTGCGTGACCGGAAGGGCCGGACTCCTCGGAGTCCGGCCCTTCCGGCGTCCCAGGCCGTGGACGGTGCCAGAACGTTATCTACTTTTTTGCCGGCGCCGGCTGCGGTTCCCGTACCGGTCGGGGCGCCGCCCGGGCCCCGAGAGGTCCGCCTTCAGCCCGAGGAGTGAAACGGCTCACAACCTTTGATTCCTTGATAAAAATCGCAATTTTGTCTTTGATTCAATCTTCACCCACCCGAGTTGACAAGACGGACAAAGGTGAGAATTGCCACACGGCATCAACAGTTCGCATGTTTATGCGGCTCGGTGCAACGGATTCCGTAGCAGATCGCGCGTTGACGCAAGCAAAGCGTCGCGCTTCCATGGCCATCCGGGAGCGACGAGACACAAGGCCGCCCAGCGCCCATCGGAGGCGATACCGCTCCCTCCCCCCAAGCCCCGCACAGCCGATCGGATGCCCCATGACCGACACGCTTCGCCCGCCACTCGCCGTAGCCGAACCCACTGCGGCGACGGGCACCCCCAAGAAGCTCACCCGTTCGATCGGTGTCGTGGGCGGAACCCTGCTCACGCTCTCCTGCGTGACCCCGGCGTCCTCGCTGTTCGTCATCGTGCCGGAGCTGTTCTCCTCGCTCGGCACCTTCACCGCCATGTCGATCGCCATCGGCGCGCTCATCTGCATCGCGGTGGCCTTCTGCTACTCCGAGCTCGGCACCCTCGTCCCCAGCGCCGGCGGCGAGTACGCCATGGTCGGCACCCTGGCCGGGCGCTTCGCGGGCTGGCTGGTGTTCGTCCAGTCGCTCATCGTCGTGATGATCGTGCCCTCGCTGATCGCGATCGGCACCGCCGACTACCTGGCACCCATCGTCCACATGGACGCCCGCTGGGCCGGCGCCGCCGTCATGATCGCCGCCACCGTGGCAGGCCTGCTGGACCTGCGCGCCAACGCCTGGATCACCGGCATCTTCCTCGTCCTGGAGGTCATCGCCGCCGCGGTGGTCGCCTTCCTGGGCTTCGGCCACGCCGAGCGCGGCGCGAGCAGCCTCTTCCACGGCTCGGTCGTCACGGACGGCGCCACGAGCGCAGTAGGCCTCGGTGCGATCGTCGCCGCCATGGGCACCGCGCTCTTCGTCACCCAGGGCTTCTCCACCGCCATCTACCTCTCCGAGGAGCTGGAGAACCCCCGCCGCAACGTCGCCCGCACCGTGCTGTGGACGCTGGCCCTGTCGGTCGTCATCATCATCCTCCCGGTCGTCGCCATCACCATGGGTGCCCCGGACCTCGCCGCCCTGAGCGCCGGCAACATCTCCGACCTGGTGACCGGCTGGAGCAACTCCGCGGTCGGCACCTTCATCAGCCTCTGCGTCGCGCTGGCCATCATCAACGCCGGCATCGTCATGGTCATCCAGAACTCCCGGGTGCTGTTCGCCTCCGGCCGCGACAAGGCCTGGCCCGAGCCGGTCAACCGCGCCTTCGGCACCCTCAACCGGTTCAGCGCCCCGTGGGTCTCCACGCTGGCGGTCGGCGTCCCCGGTGCGGTGCTCTGCTTCGTCCCGCAGGACCAGCTGACCAACATCACCGGCGTCGCGGTCACCGCGCTCTACCTGCTGGTCGCCGTGGCCGCGCTGTTCTCCCGCCGCGCCCACCACAAGCACGCCCCCGCCTGGCGCCAGCCGCTGTGGCCGGCGCTGCCCGTCCTGCTGACCGTCGGCCTGGCCTACCTGCTGACCCAGCTGGACACCCAGGCCCTGCTGTGGACCGGCGGCATCACGGTGGTGGCGAGCCTGTACTGGCTGTTCTACCTGCGCCCCCGGCAGGCCGAGCGCTGGGTGATCACCCTGCCCGAGGACGAGCAGGTCTGACCCGCCCGGACACCGCGAACGCCGTCGGCCCGACCCCCGTTGCGGGGCCGGGCCGACGGCGTCGTACGGGCGCTGCGGGGCTCAGCCCTCGTGGCGGCGGCGGTGGTCGCGCAGGACGACCGAACCGCCCGCCAGGGCCGCCACGGCGAGGACGCCGCCGCCCAGCACGTAGGTGCCCGTCCGGCGGTCCCGGTCGGCCTGGGTCTCCGCCAGGCCGAGCGGCTGCGCGACGACCGGCACCCGGTCGAGCGCCACCTTCGGGTCCTCGTGGGCCTCGCTCGCCTGCTCGTCGCCGCTCTGCACGGCCTTCACCGGGTCGACGACGCCCCAGCCGATGAACTTGTTCGGGCCGCGCTGGTTGCGCTGCGCGGTCTGCTCGATGCGCGCGCAGATCTGCGCCGCCGTCCAGTCCGGGTAGGCGCCCTTCAGCAGGGCCGCCACCCCGGCCACGTAGGGCGCGGAGAAGCTGGTGCCGTTGTCGACGCACTGGCCGCCGGCCGGCACGGTGGAGAGCATGTCCACGCCAGGCGCGGCGACGTCGACGAATTCGCCGTACTCGGAGAACGGGGCGCGCTCGTTGTTGCGGTCCGAGGCCCCGACCGCCAGCACGCTCTTGAAGGCGGCGGGGAAGGTGTCGCCCTCGCGGCCGTCGTTGCCGGAGGAGGCGACGATGACCACGCCCTGCTTGTCCGCGGCCAGGACCGCGGCCTCGAGCTGGTCCTTGAACGTGAAGTCGGCCTTGTCGCCCTCGGCCCGGACGTCCTGCGAGATGTTGATGACGTCGGCGCCCTGCTTCACCGCGTCGTTGATCGCCGTGATCAGGCTCTCGACCGAGCCGCTGCCCTGGTCGTCGTTCTGCTTGAAGGACAGGATGACCGCGTCCGGCGCGAGCCCCACGAACCCCGTCGCGGCGATCGGCTTGGCCGCGATGATGCCGGCCACCTTGGTGCCGTGGCCGACCGTGTCGGTCTTGGCGTCGGGCTTCTGGTTGCTCTGCTTGTCGACCAGGTAGGAACCGCCGGCGAAGACCTTGCCCTGCAGCTGCAGGTTGCGGTCGTCCACACCGGTGTCGATCACCGCGACCTTCACCGGGTCGCCCTTCTTCCGGCCCGGCACGTCCTTGGACAGCTTGCCGGTCCGGCCGTCCTTCCAGAGCTCGTTGAGCAGCACCCGCTGGAGCGCCCACGGCGTGCCCTGCACGTTGTCGGACGGGAACTTGCACTCACCGGCCGCGGCTATGCCGATCGGCGACCAGAGCGCCGAGCCCTGCGACGCCGACGGCGAGGGCGTGGGCGTGGCCGCGTACGCCGGGGCCGCGGCGAACGAGCCGACCACCCCCAGCACCACGGACGCGGCGGCCGCCCTGCGGAACGTACCCAACGACACCTGTCTTCCCCTCATGCTCCGGATGCCGTGCGCGTCTGCACGCGCGGTGGGCGGGCGCCCGTCGGACGCCCGCCCACATCAGTGATGCCGCGCCGCGAGGCGGCGGGGGCTCAGCTCCAGACGCCCGCGTTCTTGGACTCGGTCGCCTGGTAGCTCTGCGCCGCGTTGTCCAGCGTGGTGGCGATCTGGCCGAGCACCTGCTGCAGGTCGGCGGCCTTGTTGTCCCACTCGGCCTGGCGGGCCTGGTAGCCCTGCTGGGCCGCACCCTCCCAGCTGGCGGCGATGCGCTGGACGCCGGCCTTCAGCTCGTCCAGCTGCGACTGGATGCGCTGGGCGGTCTGGCGGATCTCCGACGCGGAGCTCTGGATGGTGGAGAAATTGACGAGAATGTGGTCGGACATGGTGTCTCCTAGTCGATGGAATCGGCGCGACCCGACACGCGGGCCGATTTACGGCCGAGGCCGTACGGACCCGCGAGGATCAGAAAGAGCCGCCGACGCCGGTCATCGAGGACTGCTGGTCCTGCTCGGTCTGCGCGTACAGCTTGGTCGTCGCCTCGATCGCCTGCTTGATCTCGTCGAGCACCTTGTTGAGCGCCGTGGCGTCCTCGTTGAAGCGGGTCTGCATCTGCTGGTAGGCCTGCGCCGCCGCACCCTGCCAGCCCGACTTGATCGAGTCGACCAGCGAGTTGAGCCGCTGAATCTCGCCCTGGACCTGCGCGTTCACCTCGCCGATGCGGTTGGCGAAGGCATTCATTTCCTCAGCGGTCGTCTTGAACTGACCAGCCATGATCCACCGTCCCCCATGAGACTGACATTCATCCTCGGGTAGTGCCGGTACGGCCTACCCGTCGACACCACGTTGCGGTGTCCCCAGCACTGTAGCCGCCAAGCGCAAGTCACCCAACACCGGAGTGCCGGTAGTTACCAGACCATGACACGGCCGCCACGCAACCGCCCTGACGGCACGTCACGCGGTCTGGGCGGTCTCCGCGGCCTTGGTGCTCAGCGAACCGCCGGCCGGCACCAGCACCGACCAGCTCAGCGGAACCATGCTCGGCACCACGGTCTTGTAGCCCAGCCGGGCCTGGGCGCCGTTCTCCTCGCCGTTGCCCTGCTGCTGTTGCTGCGGCGCGGCGCTCGGCGCCGGCGAAGGCCCGTTGCCACCGTCGTTGTTGGCCTGCAGTGAGTAGCGCAGCCCGGTCTCGGTGATCAGGAACGTGGTGCCGGAGCTGTCCTGCGCGCCCGGCCCGGTCTGGCCGTCCACCGCGCGGTACAACAGGCCGTGACCGGGCGTCACATGGGCGCTCGCGGAGCCCAGCGACACCTTCGCCGGATAGTCGGTGTGCGCCCACACGGTGCGCTTGACGACGCCCTTGTCGTAGCCCTCGAAGGTGCTGCAGATCACCGAACGGGTGCCCTTGGGGCCGACGTTGAGCGGCAGCTGCGGCTTGGCGTCCGGCAGGTCGCCGGTGTCCAGCATGGACTTGTCGACCAGCGGGGCCAGTTCGGCGTTGTCCTTCGGCGAGATCTCCGCGGCCTTCGGCGTGGCTGCGCCGCCGTACGCCACCTGCAGATCCGGGAAGTTGCGGATCACCTCGGCCTGGAACGGCGTCACCGCGAACAGCTTGTCCTTGCCGACCACGTAGTACGTGTTCTGGAAGACCAGCAGCCGGCCGACGAACCGCTCCTGCGCGTTGCTGAGCGGGACGCTGGAGGGAGTCTTGGTCCTGGTCAGGTCCTTGATCTGCGGGAACACGATCGGCTCGCCGTTCTCCAGGGTGTCCAGCCAGGCCTTGGTCACCTGCTGGGGCTGCACCCCGTCGCCGAACAGGCCGGACTCCAGCGCCTTCCGATCGGTGCCCTCCAGGTCCGTCTTGCCGACCGCGTGCTTCACGCCGTTCATGTCGACCAGGAACTTGCTGCCCTCGTCGCCCTTGCGCAGCGGCGGCGCCTGCACGTAGAGCCCCTGGCCCTCCTGCAGCACCATGGCCGGGTTCGACAGCACCTTGGCGTCCTGGCCCGCCGCGACGAACACCGCCTGGTTGATGCTCACCTGGCTGGTGTCGACACCGGGGCGGTCGCACACCGACCACTTCTTCGCCTCCCCCGCGTCGGCGGAGGACGGCAGCTTGTCCGGCGCGTACGGGATGCCGATGGTGGCGCCGTGGTTCTTGTAGTTGTCGAGCACCTTGTCGGCGACCTGGACGACCTTCGAACCGGCCGGCAGCAGCAGCTTGGCGGACGACATGTTGAGGACCTGGTGCAGCACCTTCTCGTGCGTCTGCGGGTCCTCCAGCACCACGTACCGGGTCGTGGAGTCCTTGCCCTGGATGATGTTCTTGCCGTCGTCCCAGTTCTTGGGGGCACTGGGCTTGATGACGCCCCACATGCCGAAGCCCGCCACGACCACCGCGGCCACCACGAAGCTGGGCAGCACCGCCCGCACCGGGCGCGGCGCGTCCTCGTCGTTGCCCCCGCCGCCGGGCTGCAGGAACGCGCCCACCGTCCGCCGCCGGGCGAAGTTGTACGCGTTCAGCTCGTCCCTGCGTGATGCCATGCTCGTCCCCGTCTCCCCTGTTGTACGGCGCCTGTACGACCGTCAACGCACGTTCGCCGTGCGTGAGTCTGCCACCCGGCGGGCACCGCGCGCGCTGAACCCTCTACGATGCCGCAGCAGACGGTGAGTACGGTAACGGGTAGGGTTCACCGCCCGGTCGGCCGGGCCGTGACATCTGATCAGAGAGGGTCCATCGGGGGATGCCAAGCCAGACCGCTCCAGCTCGACGAAGCGCCTCGCACGGCCGCAGGCCGGGAGGCCGGGGGGCCGACCCGGGCGGCCGTCGGGCCCGGTCCGCGGCGCCCGCGACCGCACCGGTGGCGCTGCGCGTCCACCCCCGCCCCGGCCGGCTCGGCCGCCGGCTCCAGCTGCAGCAGCTGGTGATGCTGGAGGTCGCGGCCGCCCTGGTCGCGGTCGGCTGGACGATCGCACCGGCCATGGCCGGCGCGTTCGCCGTGCCCGCCGTGCTGCTGGCGATCGTGGCCCTGCTCCCGCTCGGCGGCCGCACCCTGCCGGAGGCGCTGCGCATCCGGTCGGCCCTGAAGGCCCGCCGCAAGGAGGCGCAGTACAACGTGCCGCCGCCCGGCACCGACCCGGCGCTCGCCCCCGCCCTGGAGGTCGAGCCCGCACTGCGCACCTGCACCCACGTCACCGAGACCGACCTCGGCGACGGCCGGCCCATGCGCCGGGAGACCGGCATGGTCGGCGACGGCACCTTCTACACCTCCGTGCTGTTGGTGCAGGCCAAGGACCAGCCGCTGCGCCCGGCCCGCACCGCGCTGCCGCTGCCGCTCGACATCGTCTGCTCGGCGCTCCAGGTCGACGACATCTCCCTGGAGTCCGTCCAGCTGGTGCAGCACACCCAGCCCGCGCCGGCCCCGCACCTGCCCGACCAGTCGCTGGCCGCCCGCGCCTACCAGCAGCTGCAGGACGGCCCCGCCACCCCGGCGCTGCGGCTGACCTGGGTCGCGCTCAAGCTCAACCCGGAGACCTCGTCCACCGCGGTGCTCGCCCGCGGCGGCGGCGAGGAGGGCGCCCGCAAGACCCTCCAGCGCGTCACCGACCAGCTCGCGGGCCGGCTCAACGCCGCCGGGTTCACCGCCACCGTGCTCGACGAGCAGGAGCTGATCGCCGCCCTGGCCATCTCGATCTGCGCCAACCCGGTGGCCGTGGCCGGCCGCCAGGGCAGCGGCGGCGGCGGGACGGCCGCCCGCCGCACCCAGGAGAGCAGCAAGTTCTGGCGGATCGACGACCGCTGGCACAGCACCTTCTGGATCTCCAAGTGGCCGCAGCTCAGCCGCCCTGGCGGCGCCCCCGGCCGGATCTCCGCGCCCGACATGGTCAACCTGGTCACCGGCACGCCCGCACTGGCGAGCACCTTCAGCCTGACGGCCAGCCGGGGCACCGGCGGCTCGGTCGCCGTCAGCGGCCACGTCCGGGTCACCGGCCGCAGCGAGAGCGAGGTCGCCCAGGTCGGGCGCCTGGTGGAGTCGCGCGCGCAGAGCGCCGGCGTCGGCCTGACCCGCCTCGACCTGGAGCAGGCGCCCGGCCTGCTCGCCACGCTGCCCCTGGGAGGGACGTCCTGATGGCCTATCAGTCCTACCCCACCCAGGCCCCGCAGCCTGCCGCGGAGCAGGCCCGGCCGGTCCGCATCCGGCCCGGCTTCGGGCTGCGCGGCCCCAAGCGCGAGAAGCACGTGCTCACCACCGAGGACCTGGGCGCGCTGTCCTTCCCGGTCGGCGACGACGGCGTGGTCATCGGCGTCGACCCGCAGCAGCAGCCCGCGGTGATCGGCCTGTTCCGCCCGCACGCCTACGACGTGGTGCTGGTCGGCGGCATGTGGACGGCCCAGGTCATCGCCCTGCGCGCGGCGGCGACCGGCGCCCGGGTGGCCGTGGAGACCGGCCGTCCGCAGGCCTGGGCGCCGATGGCGCAGGCCGCCGGCGGCGGCCAGCCCTGCGTGACGATCCACCAGGTCGGCCGGCTCGGCCCGCAGGGCGCCTCGGTGGCGTCCCCGGTGCTGGTGATCCGCGACCTCGGTGCGCGTCCTTCGCGCAGCCGGCTGTCGGCCGCGCCCTGGCAGACCACGCTGACCCTGCTGCCGTACCTCGGCCCGAACGCGAGCCGCGTGCTCAACTCGGCCGACCTGGTGGGTGTGCAGCGCGTCTCGCCGCAGGAGGCGGAGACCGTCTCGCGCATCCTGTCGCTCGGCGACCAGGAGGTCGCCGCGCTGCCGACGCTCGGCGACAACATCACCCTGTGGGCGACCCGGATGCGCCGCCAGTACGTGATGACCAACCCCGTCGAGGCCGAGGCCCAGCTGCTGGGCGGCCCCCGCCGGATGGACTGACAGCACCTCACGGCACGGACGGTGTCCGTACCCGCTGCGGCCGGCACGGACCCCCGTGTCGGCCGCGACCGTTTCGAGCGGTCACGACCGGGGACGGGGGAGGCAGAGGCCGCGCGTCGGGCGTTCACCCTTTGGACGGTTCCCGGTGCGACGATCTGCCGTGCCCGCCGTGGTCCGGCAGCCGGTACCGCCTTCAGGTGACCGCGGATCACGTCCTAGTCTTGTAGCCCGACCACCGCGAACAGCGTCGACGAAAACGAGGGAGCCCCAGTGAGCAGCGATCGGGACGGCGTCTACGTCGGCGACAACGCGGCGGAGGACGACGACGACTGGTCGGACGAGCCCGATTACGCTCCCCCGTCCTGGTACACCCAGAGCGCGGCGCCGGCGCAGCCGGCACCCGCGCCCGCCCCCTCGCCACCGCCTGCCGTGCCGCAGCCGCCGGTCGCCTCCGAGCCCCCGGTGGCGCAGCCGCCCGTGCCGGCGCCCGCTCCCGCGCCGGCCGCGGAGCCCGTCCCCCTCCCGGCTCCTGCTCCCGTACCGGTGGCCGAGCAGCCGCCGGCCGTTCCGGTGCCGTCGCCGGAGCCGGTGGCGCCCGCCGCGGAGGAGTCACCGGCGCCGCCGGTGGCCGAGCCGGCCCCCGCTCCCGCGCCGGCCCCTGTTCCCGCTCCCGTTCCTGCTCCGGTCGCGGCCGAGGCGGAGCCCGCGGTCGAGCTGCAGTCGGCCGAGCCGGCTCCCGCTCCGGTCGCTCCCCCGCCCGCGCCCGTTCCGGCGCCGGCCCCGGAGCAGCAGGTGGCACAGCCGTGGCCGCCC
This sequence comes from Kitasatospora sp. NPDC051914, assembly GCF_040680995.1. Classification (NCBI taxonomy): domain Bacteria; kingdom Bacillati; phylum Actinomycetota; class Actinomycetes; order Kitasatosporales; family Streptomycetaceae; genus Kitasatospora; species Kitasatospora sp. NPDC051914. Next base: position 42,134 of record NZ_JBFAXX010000051.1, on the reverse strand, counting down.
GCGCCCGAGCAGAACGCTGCGTACGCCCCGCCGCAGCAGCCGGTGCCGCCGGGCCCGCCCGGCCCGCCGCCGTTCCAGCAGAGCGCGCCGCAGCCGGGTCCCGCTCCCGCGCCGCAGCCCGGTCCGTGGCCGCAGCAGCAGGCCGTGCCGCCCACCGTGCCCGGTCCCGCCCCGGTGCCCGGCCCCGCGCCGCAGCCGGGCCCGGGTCCTGCGCCGCAGCCCGGTCCCGCCCCGGTGCCCGGTCCGCCGGTCGATCCGCGGACGGGCGGCTGGCCGCAGCCGCACGCGTACCCGCAGCAGCAGCCGTACCCGCAGCAGGGCGGGGTGCCGCAGGCGCCCGCGGCGTTCCAGCAGCCGGGCCCGCAGCAGGGCATGGCGCACGGTGCCGCGCTGGGCTACACCGCGGCGGTCGAGCTGTCCTCGGACCGCCTGCTGCGCGGCCAGCCGAAGGCGCAGCGGCAGCAGCCGCGGTTCCAGTTCGGCGGCAAGGCGGCGCAGGCCGACCGGGCGCGCAGGCTGGAGATCATCCGTACGCCGGTGATGAGCTGCTACCGGATCGCGGTGATCAGTCTCAAGGGCGGTGTCGGCAAGACCACGACGACGACCTCGCTGGGTGCGACGCTCGCCAGCGAGCGCCAGGACAAGGTCATCGCGATCGACGCCAACCCGGACGCCGGCACGCTCGGCCGCCGGGTGAAGCGCCAGACCGGCGCGACCATCCGCGACCTGGTGACGGCCATCCCGCACCTGCGCAGCTACATGGACATCCGCCAGTTCACCTCGCAGGACCTGCACTCGGGCCTGGAGATCCTGGCGAACGACGTCGACCCGGCGGTCTCCACCACCTTCGACGACTCGGACTACCGCCAGGTCATCCAGACGCTCGGCCAGCACTACCCGATCATCCTGACCGACTCCGGCACCGGTCTGCTGTACAGCGCGATGCGCGGTGTGCTCGACCTGGCCGACCAGCTGATCATCGTCTCCACGCCGAGCGTGGACGGCGCCTCCAGCGCCTCCACCACGCTCGACTGGCTGTCCGCGCACGGCTACGCCGATCTGGTGCAGCGCAGCATCACGGTGGTCTCCGGGGTCCGCGAGACCAGCAAGATGATCAAGGTCGAGGACATCGTCGCGCACTTCCAGACCCGCTGCCGCGGCGTCGTGGTGGTGCCGTTCGACGAGAGCCTGGCGGCCGGTGCCGAGGTCAACCTGGCCATGATGAAGCCCAAGGTCCGCGACGCGTACTTCGAGCTGGCCACCCTGGTCGGCGAGGACATCGCCCGCACCCAGCAGGCCCAGCAGGCCGCCTGGGCGCAGCAGCAGGGCTACGGCCAGCAGATGCCGCCCCAGCAGCAGCCGTACCCGCAGCAGCAGCCGGGCCACCCGCAGCAGCAGCCCCAGCAGGGCTACGGCTACCCGGGCCAGCCCGCGCCGGGCGCGCCGTGGGCGCCGCAGCCGGGCCAGGCCCCGCCGCCCGGGTGGGGCCAGCAGCCGCCGGCCCAGCCCGGCGCGCAGCCGCTGCCGCAGGAGTGGCAGCAGCCGCAGCAGCCGGGGTACGGCTACCCGCCGCCGCAGGACGGCCAGCAGCCCCCGCCGCCCGGGTACGGCTACCCGCCGCCGCAGCAGTGACGGGAGCGCCGCAGGCCCCCGACGCCGGACGTCGGGGGCCTGCGGTGCGTCCGGGCCGGTCAGCCTGCGGTGTCGGTGAGCTCGCGGGACTGCTTGACGTCGTCGGCCATCCGCTCCAGCAGGGCCTCGATCGAGTCGAACTTCTCCATGCCGCGCAGGTAGGCCAGGAAGTCGACGGCCACGTGCATGCCGTACAGGTCGAGGCCGACCCGGTCGATGGCGTACGCCTCGACGGTGCGCGCGGTGCCGTCGAAGGTCGGATTGGTGCCGACCGAGATGGCGGCCGGCATGCGCTCGCCGTCGGCGGTGAGCCATCCGGCGTAGACGCCGTCGGCGGGGACGGCGCTGTGCGGCACGGTCTCCACGTTGGCGGTGGGGTAACCGAGTTCGCGGCCGCGCTGGGCGCCGCGGACGACCACGCCCTCGACCCGGTGCGGGCGGCCGAGCACCTCGGCGGCGCCGGCCATGTCGCCGGAGGCGACCAGCCGGCGGCACAGGCTGGAGGAGAACGCCTCGCCGTCGCCGGCGGCGCCGCTCACCTGCAGGTCGAGCACCTCGACCTCGAAGTCGTCGGCGCGGCCGAGCTCGGCGAGCAGTGCGACGTTGCCGGCGGCCCGGTGGCCGAAGCGGAAGTTCGGGCCCTCGACCACGGCCTTGGCGCGCAGCGCGTCCACCAGCACCGACCGGACGAAGAACTCCGGTGACTCCTGGGAGAATTCGAGGGTGAACGGCAGGACGAGCACCGCGTCGACGCCGAGCCCCTCGATCAGTTCGGCCCGGCGGGGCTGCGGAGCGAGCAGGGCCGGGTGGCTGCCCGGCCGGACGACCTCGCTGGGGTGCGGGTCGAAGGTGACCACGACGGACTTGGCGCCGAGCTCGCGGGCGCGTGCCACCACCCGCTCGACGATCAGCTGGTGGCCCCGGTGCACACCGTCGAACGATCCGATGGTGACGACGCTGCGCCCCCAGTCCCCGGGGATCTCCTCCAGGCCACGCCAGCGCTGCACCTGACCGCTCCTTGTCCCTCTGCCGCGCCTCGGGAGGCGCTCGAACACTCAACCCGAACCCCTATAGCGTGCCATGAGCCCGTCCCTGCTTCGGCACCGGAATGGCCTCGGCGCCCCGGCCGGTGCGTTCGGCCTCGGCCGCGGCGTACTGCGGGTCGCGTCCGGCGGCGGCGAGGGCGCGCAGCCGGGCGGTCAGCGGGCCCTCGGGCGGGGGCGGCGCGGTGTCGGGCCAGTCGGCGAGCAGCCGGGCGAAGGCGGCCGTCCGCCCGGCCGCGCGGACGAGTGCGGTGTCGGCCTCCGGCCAGCGTGCGGCGATCCGCCGGACGAGTTCGCGGGCCCGCTCGGGGGCGGTGCGGGGACAGCCGTCGGCGAGGCGGTCCAGGACGGCGGCGAGGACGCCGGGGTCGCGCTCGGCGGCGAGCAGGGTGTCCAGCAGGGCGTCGCGGTCGGGGCCGTCGGGGCCGTCCTGGGCGGCGAGTACGGGGGCGAAGACCTTGCGGACGGTGGCGGGGGCGGCGACGACCTCGGCGAGCAGCGGGCGGGCATCGTGCCCGGCCGCCAGCAGGACCTCCAGGTGGGCGGCCAACTGCCCGGCGCGCTCCGGGTGTTCGCGCAGCTGGCGGGCGGCGAGCAGGACGCCCTCGCGGACCGTCCCGGGGTCGGCGGCGCCTGCCAGCAGCCGCAGGCCGTCCGCGACCGGCGCGGCGGGCCGGGCGAGACGGCTGCGGACGGCCGCCAGCACCTCCTCGGGGTGGTCCGCCAGCGCGGGGGCGAGGGCGGCCGCGCCGACGAAGCGGTCGTCGGCGGCGTACGCCTCGAGGGCGCGCGGCAGGTGGGCGGCCCGGTCGTCGGGGTCGCGGAGCAGCAGGGCGAGGGCGGCGCCGTGCAGGGCGGGCTCGTTCTCGCGGGCGAGCAGGGCGAGTGCGGCGAAGCGCAGCAGCCGCTGCCCGGCGGGGCCGGCGTGCGGGGCGGTGCGCTGGGCGTGCACGGCGGCGGCGACGTGCCGTTCGGGGCGGGGGTCGTGGGCCCAGCGGTCGACGGCGCGGCAGAGCGCCGAGGGCTCGTCCTCGGCGAGCCGGGCGAGCAGGGCGTCGGCGCGCGGGTGGGCGGCGGCGGCCAGGGCGTCCGCCAACTCGTCGAGGGCGAGCCGCCGGTGGGCGTACAGCAGGTCGTGCGCGAGGTCGGCGACGGTGGCACCGGTGCCGTCGGCGAGCGGGCCGGTGTCGGCGAACCAGGCGCACAGCAGCGGCTGGACGGCGGCCGGGTCGGCCGCCAGCAGGGCCTCGGCGGCGGCGCGGTGGGGGCCGCCGGGCGGGTCGGTGCGCACCAGCCGGCGCAGCAGGTCCAGCCGGTCCGCCGGGGCGAGCGGCAGCGTCGACCACCAGGCGGGGGTGAATCCGCCGTGCCGGGCGAGCCGTTCCAGCAGGGCGCGGTGGTCGGTGGGCCGGGGCAGGGCGGGCACCACGTCGGTGATCAGCCGGGCGGCCCACCAGGAGGCGTCGGAGCCCGGCGGGGCGGTCTCCAGGGTGTGCTGCAGGCGGTGCAGGTGTTCGTCAAGGGCCCGGCGCTCGCCGCTCTCGGCGAGTCGGCGCAGTGCGGCGGCGACCGGGCCGACGCGGTGCCGGGGCACGCCGTGGCCGTCGTGGTCGACCGGGGCGCCGCCCGCCTGCTCCCCCGTCGGGCCGAGGAGCAGATCCAGGGCGCGGTCGAGGTCGAGGTGGCGGCCCAGCAGCCAGTCGGCGTGGTCCTCGTGGGCGAGCCGGTGGCCGTCCCCGGCGGGCACGAACAGGCCCTCGGCGAGGACGGCTGCGCCCCAGCCTCCGTCGGCGGGGAACAGCCGGTCGAAGTCGGCGCCGGTGAGACCGGTGTGGCCGGCGCCGAGCAGCAGCCGGGCGGCCTCGTGGACGCGTCCGGCGACGGTGGCGGCGGTGCGGCGCAGCCGGCCGGTGTCCTCGCCGCGGGGCGGGGGTGCGCCGCGGCGGTGGGCGCCGGGGCGGCGGTCCTCCGCGGCCCTGATCCGGCGGGCGATCCGCAGGCACTGCAGGTCGAGGTGGGCGGCGTACAGCTCGCCGCGGCCGGCCGGGGTGCCGGTGAGGCCGGCGGCGCACAGGTCGCCGGCGGTGCGCAGGGCCTGCGGGTGGGTCCGGTCGGCGGGGGCGAGGGCCGCGGGGTCGACGCCGTGGCGGCGGGCGATCCGGTCGGCGGCGTCGGCGGGCAGCGGGCCGAGGCCGATCGGCCGGCTGCCGGGCAGGACGGCGGCGAGGTGCTCCCAGGTCTCGGGCCGGCAGGCGGTGAGCAGCCGGACGCGGTGGTCGGCGAGCCAGTGCGCGGTCCGGGTCCACCAGGTGTCGGAGGGTGCCGCGGGGGCCTCCTCGGGGGCGTCCAGCAGCAGGAGCAGGGGGCGGCCGGCGTCGGCGCAGAGCCGGGCGGCGTCCTCGGGGACGGGGGCCGGGACGCCGAGGCGGGCGGCGGCCCGGGCGAGGGCGCGGCCGACGGCGCCGGCGAGCGAGGTGTCGTCCGGTGCGAGGTCGGCGCCGCGCAGCCAGAGGGTGGGCAGCGGGTGGCGGGCGCCGGTGCGGCGGACGGCGAGGGCGGCGAGTTCGGTGCTGCGGCCGCTGCCGGCGGTGCCGAGCAGGACGGTCAGGAGGTCGGGCGGCTCCTCGCCGGTGAGGCCGTCGGCGCGGTCGGTGCGGTCGGCGGCCAGGTCGGTGATCCGGGAGTGGCCTGCGCCGGCGGTGCCGAGCCGGACGGCGGCGAGCTGCAGGACACCGCCGAGGTTGAGGGCGGTGCCGTGGCAGGGGACACCCTCCGCGTTGCGCTGTCGCAGGGCCTGCAGGCCCTCGCCGGCGAGCGCGGCGGCGGCGGTGGTGCCGGGCCGGTCGCCGCGCAGGGCGGGGGCGAGCACGGCCAGGACGGCCCCGGTGGCGGTGTCCAGTACGGGCGTGCCGGGGTCGGCGGTGCCGGGCGGGAGGTCGAGCAGCAGGGCGCCGGGGACGGCCTTGAAGCTGTCCCGGAGGGGCTGGACGGCCGTGCAGCGGCCGGCCGCGGTGACCGGGGGCAGGGTGGCCGCTCCGCCGGCGCCGGGCGGCCCGAGCAGCGCCAGGGGGCGTTCCGGGGGTGGCGCGCCGGTGTCCGGGGCGATCGGCAGGGCGGGTGCGGCCGGGCCGCCCCCGGCGGGGTGCAGCACGGCCAGTCCGTGGGCGGGCAGCAGCTCGATGCCGTGGGGCGGGACGGTGCGGGTGGTGCCGCCGGGCAGGTGGAGGACGAGCCCGGCGGCGCCTTCGGCGACCTCGTACGCGGTGACGACGGTGCCCTGCGGGTCGGCGGTGAAGCCGAGGCCGCGGTGGAGTCCGGCGCTGTCGCGGACCGCGACGAGTGCGTCCCCGGGGTCGGGCGGCCGCTGTCGTGCTGCCGCCCCCGGCTGGTGTCTGCCCGCCATCCGCGCTGCCCTCCCGCCGGGTCGGTCGGCGGCCGGTGCGGCCGCCGTTCTCGCCGCGGGCAGTCTGCCCCCACCGAACCTCGCACCACCGTGCACGCGCCGTTCACGACACCGGTTCACCTCGCGCGCTCGCCCGTCCGGGTGAGTGGGTAGCGCCCCTGGAGCGGCCACCCACGTGCCGTGAAGACGCCCTGTCGGGGTTGCGGGGCAGGTGTCAGCCGACGAAGACGGCGACCGGGCGGGCGCTGCCGCCCTTCTCCTCGACCAGGGCGAGGAAGCGGCCCTCCGGGTCGAAGACGGCGATCGGGCCGTCCACGCCCAGGCCGGGGGCGCGCAGCTTCATGCCGTGCGAGAGCAGCCGGGCCTGTTCGGCGTCGATGTCCCAGCGCGGGAAGGCGGCCGCGGCGGCCTCCGCGATCGGCAGCACCTCGAGCTTCTCCTCCAGCTGCTCCAGGGTCCGGGCGTGCTCCAGGCCGTACGGGCCGACCTTGGTGCGGCGCAGCGCGGTGAGGTGGCCGCCGACGCCGAGCGCGGCGCCGAGGTCGCGGGCCAGGGCGCGGATGTAGGTGCCGGAGGAGCACTCGACGGTCACGTCGAGGTCGATCACCGGGGTGCCGTCCTCGGCGAGGGCGGAGCGCTGCTCGTGCACGGTGAAGGAGTGCACGGTGGTGGGCCGGGCCTCGAGTTCGAAGTCCTCGCCCTCGCGCACCCGGGCGTAGGAGCGCTTGCCGTCGATCTTGATGGCCGAGACCTTCGACGGGACCTGCAGGATGTCGCCGGTGAGCGCGGCGATCCCGGCGTCGATCGCCTCCCGGGTGACGCCGTCGGCGGCCGCCGAGGCGGTGATCTCGCCCTCGCGGTCGTCGGTGATCGTGGTCTGCCCGAGCCGGATCGTCGCCTCGTAGGTCTTGCTGGTGAGCATCAGGTGGCCGAGCAGGCGGGTGGCCCGCTCGAGGCCGAGCACCAGCACGCCGGTGGCCATCGGGTCGAGCGTGCCGGCGTGGCCGACCTTGCGGGTGCCGGCCAGCCACCGCAGCTTGGCGACCACCCCGTGCGAGGTGATGCCCTCCGGCTTGTCGACGACGACCAGGCCGTCAGCAGCTGTTCCCTTGCGCTTCATCGGATCTTTCTTCGGAAGGTGTTCGGGCGGGGTCAGCCGGGCAGCGCGGCCCGGAAGCGGGCCACCACGGTCTCGGCGTCCTCGCGGGCGGCGAAGCCGGCCGCGTAGACGTGTCCGCCGCCGCCGAGTTCGGCGCAGACCGCGGCGACGTCCACGGCGCCCTTGGAGCGGCAGGAGCCGCGTAGGGTGCCGTCCGGGTCCTGCTTGAGCACGAGGGCGACCTCGGCCTCGGCGGGGCGCCGCAGCACGTCGATCAGGCCCTCGATCTCCTCGACGGTGACGCCGAACAGGGCGAGCTCCTCGTAGGGCACCCACGTCCAGACCAGACCCCGGCCGCCGGCCGCGTCCGGTTCGAACACCGCGCGGCCGAGGGCTCCGGCGAGCACCTTGAGGTAGCCGAAGGAGGAAGTGTCCCACAGCTGACGGGAGATCAGGTCGTGCCGGATGCCGGTGGCGAGCAGCCGTCCGGCGAGCTCGTGGGTGGCCGGCGTGGTGGCGGCGTACTTGAACGAACCGGTGTCGGTGGCGACGCCGGTGTAGAGGCAGGTGGCGAGCGACTGGTCGAGCGGCACGCCGAGCCGGCGGAGCAGCTCGTCGACGAGGACGGCGGTGGCCGGGGCGCCCGGGTCGATCAGGCGGTGGGTGCCGAAGCCGGGGTTGGAGGCGTGGTGGTCGAAGACCGCCATGACCGGGGCGGCGAACGCCTTGTCGTGGAGCAGGCCGAGCCGCCCCTCGGAGGCGACGTCGAAGCAGAGCACCAGCTCGGGCACGTCGGGGACGGCCGAGGCGGGCACGATCAGCTCCTGCCCGGGCAGGAAGGACAGCGACTCGGGGACGATCTGCGGGTCGTCGCCGAAGGAGACCCGGACGCGGTGGCCGAGCGAGCGCAGCGCCAGGCCCGCGGCGAGCGCGGAGCCCAGGGCGTCGCCGTCCGGGTTGATGTGGCAGATCAGGTCGACGGTGGTGGCCTGCCGGATCGCCGCCACCACGCGCTGCCACTCGTGTTCGAGGCCGGAGACCTCGCTGCGTGGCCCCGGAAGCACCGCGAGGGCAGGCTCCACCGTGCTGGTGGAGACCGCCCCCGCGGTACCGGCCGCCGTCGGCTCGCCGGTCATGCCTACTCGTCCTCGTCCGCGTCGTCGCGGGCGGGGCTGCGGTACGGGTCCGCGTCGCCGGCGTACGTGGCGCCGGCGGCGGCGGTGCGCACCGCCGCGTCCGACTGCCGCGCCCGGTCGAGCAGGTCGTCGATGTTCTTGGCGTTGTCGGGCAGCGCGTCCGCGACGAAGGTCAGGGTCGGCGTGAAGCGGACCCCGGTCTGCCGGCCGACCTCCGAACGGAGCACGCCCTTGGCGCTCTCCAGCGCGGCCGCGCTGGCCTGCCGCTCGGTCTCGTCACCGTAGACGGTGTAGAAGACGGTGGCCTCGCGCAGGTCCCCGGTGACCCGGGCGTCGGTGATGGTCACGTAGCCCAGGCGCGGATCCTTGATCCGGCGCTGCAGGGTCTCGGCGACGACCACCTGGATGCGGTCGGCGAGCTTGCGCGCCCTTGCGGTGTCGGTCACGTTGCCTCCTCGTGCAATGGGCCGGTACTCGGGTCGGTCGCGCACCCGGTGGGGCCCCTGCCCCAACGTACCTGCCCGCGCCCAACCTTGTGGGCGCTCTCGGTCCTGATCGGTGTGACGGTGGCGACTTCCGCTCGTGCGGGTGGCGCCCGGCGCACCGGTGGTCACTCGTCGTCGTCGTGGTGGTAGCGCCTCCGTGCGGAGAGCAGCATCACCTCGGGGCGGCCGGCGACGAACCGCTCACAGCTGTCCAGGATCTCGGTGACGTACGAGGCGTCCCCGGAGACCGCGGCGAGGCCGATCTCGGCCCGGCGGTGCAGATCCTGGTTCCCGACTTCGGCAGCGCACACGCTGTACTTGCGCTGCAGCTCGGCCACGATGGGCCGCACGATCGAACGCTTCTCCTTGAGCGAGTGCACATCGCCCAGGAGGAGGTCGAAGGTGAGTGTTCCTACGAACATGTGTGGGCAGGTCAGAGCCGACCTGAAGGCCTCGGAGTGATCCCTCGGGGGGATGTACGAGGACCCTACACAGCGAGACCGGGGCCGGTCGACGGGTTAACACCCGCCGACCGGCCCCGGACGTGAGCCGTTACGAGCGCGGCTTCTCGCGCATCTCGTAGGTCTCGATGACATCGTCGATCTTGATGTCGTTGTACGAGCCCAGGGTCACACCGGCCTCGAAGCCCTCGCGGACCTCGGTCGCGTCGTCCTTGAAGCGGCGCAGGCCCTCGATGTTGAGGTTCTCCGCCACGACCTTGCCGTCGCGCAGCAGGCGGGCCTTGGCGTTGCGGCGGATGACGCCCTCGCGCACCAGTACACCGGCGATGTTGCCGAACTTGGAGGAGCGGAACACCTCGCGGATCTCCGCGGAGCCGAGGCGCACCTCCTCGTACTCGGGCTTGAGCAGGCCCTTGAGCGCGGCCTCGATCTCCTCGATCGCCTGGTAGATGACCGAGTAGTACCGGATGTCGACGCCCTCGCGCTCGGCCGCGGTACGGGCACGCCCCTCGGCGCGCACGTTGAAGCCGATGATGATGGCGTCCGAGCCCATCGCCAGGTCCACGTCGGACTCGGTGATGGCACCCACACCGCGGTGCAGGATCCGCAGCTCGACCTCGTCGCCGACGTCCAGCTTGACGAGGGCGTCCTCGAGGGCCTCGACCGAACCGGAGACGTCACCCTTGATGATGAGGTTGAGCTTCTCGATGGAGCCGGCGGCCAGGGCGGCCTCCAGGCCCTCGAGCGAGACGCGGACACGGCGCTGGGCCATGGACGCGTTGCGGTCGCGGGCGGCGCGCTTCTCGGCGATCTGGCGGGCGGTGCGGTCCTCGTCGACGACGATGAAGCTGTCGCCGGCGCGGGGCACCGAGGTCAGACCGAGGAGCAGGACCGGACGGGACGGGCCGGCCTCGGTGAGGCTGTTGCCGTTCTCGTCCAGCATCGCGCGGACGCGGCCGTAGGCGTCGCCCACGACGATCGAGTCGCCGACGCGGAGCGTGCCGCGCTGGACGAGCAGCGTCGCCATGGCGCCGCGGCCCTTGTCCAGGTGGGCCTCGATCGCGATGCCCTGCGCGTCCTGCTCCGGGTTGGCCCGGAGGTCGAGCGAGGCGTCCGCGGTGAGGACCACGGCCTCCAGCAGGCTGTCGATGTGCAGGCCCTGGCGGGCGGAGATGTCGACGAACATGGTGTCGCCGCCGTACTCCTCGGCCACCAGACCGAACTCGGTCAGCTGACCGCGGACCTTGGTCGGGTCGGCACCCTCGACGTCGATCTTGTTGACCGCGACCACGATCGGCACACCGGCGGCCTTGGCGTGGTTCAGCGCCTCGATCGTCTGCGGCATGACACCGTCGTTGGCCGCGACCACCAGGATCGCGATGTCGGTGGACTTGGCACCACGGGCACGCATGGCGGAGAACGCCTCGTGACCCGGGGTGTCCAGGAAGGTGATGCGGCGCTCCTCGCCGTTCACCTCGGTCTGCACCTGGTACGCACCGATGTGCTGGGTGATGCCGCCGGCCTCGCCCGCCACCACGTTGGTCTTGCGGATGGCGTCGAGCAGGCGGGTCTTGCCGTGGTCGACGTGACCCATGACGGTCACGACCGGCGGACGCGGCGCCAGCATCTCCTCGTCGCCCTCGTCGGCACCGAAGTCGATGTCGAAGGACTCGAGCAGCTCGCGGTCCTCGTCCTCACGGCTGACGATCTCCAGCACGAAGCCCATCTCGCCGGCCAGCAGCTCGAGGGTGGCGTCGGAGACCGACTGGGTCGCGGTGACCATCTCGCCCAGGTTGAACATCACCGAGACGAGCGCCGCCGGGTTGGCGTTGATCTTCTCCGCGAAGTCCGTCAGGGAGGCACCGCGCGACAGGCGGACGGTCTGTCCGTTGCCGCGGGGCAGCATCACACCGCCGACGGACGGGGCCTGCATGGCCTCGTACTCCTGGCGCTTCGCCCGCTTCGACTTGCGACCACGGGCCGGACGGCCACCGGGGCCGCGGCCGAAGGCACCCTGCGTGCCACCACGGCCACCCGGACCGCCGGGACGGCCGCCGAAGCCACCGGGACGGGCACCGCCGCCACCGAAGCCGCCACCGCCGCCGGCGCCACCGCCCGGACGCGGGCCGCCGAAGCCGCCGCCCGCCGGACGCGAGCCCGGACCGGCCGGACGACCGGCGAAGCCGGGACGGCCGCCACCGGCGCCGCCACCCGGACGGGCACCGGGGCCGCCACCCGGGCGCGGGCCCGGACGCGGGCCCGGACCGGCCGGACGCTGCGGCATCATGCCGGGGTTCGGACGGGGCATGCCCGCGGGGCTCGGGCCGCCGGGACGCGGCGCGGCGGGACGGGGCAGCCCGTCCGGACGCGGAGCGCCACCGGGACGCGGAGCGCCCGCACCGGGGCCACCGGCACCCGGACGCGGACGGTCGCCACCGGGACGCGGCGCACCGGCACCGGCACCGGGAGCACCCGGACGCGGGGCACCACCCGGACGGGGGGCACCCGCACCGGGAGCACCGGCACCCGGACGCGGACGGTCGCCACCGGGACGCGGCGCACCGGCACCGGGACCGCCCTGACGGCGCTCGCCGGGACGGGCCATGCCGGTGTTGCTGGACGTGAAGGGGTTGTTGCCCGGACGCGGGCCGGCCGGACGCGGGCCCGGACGGGCCGCGGGGTTGGCCGGACGCGGAGCGGCCGGACGGGACTCACGGGCCTCGCCGGCCGGGGCCGGGGAGGAGAACTCGGCCGCCGGCGCCGCAGGAGCGGCGGGCGCGGCCGGGCGGGCCGCCGGGCGCGGGCCCGGCGTCGGCGCGCCGCCCGGGCGGGCAGCCGCGGGGGCGGCCGGCGCGGAGGGTGCCGCGGCGGCGGGGGTAGGACGGGGGCCCGGCGTCACGGTGGGACGCGGGCCGGGGGTGGGCGCACCCGGCTTGGGTGCAGCCGCGCCGGCACCGCCGGCGGGCTGGGGCGCCGCGGGCTTCCGCGGGCCAGGCTTCGCGGAGGAACCACCGGCAGGCGGCGTCGCTCCCAAAGCGTCAGTCAACTTGCGAACGACCGGCGCCTCGATCGTCGAGGACGCCGAACGCACGAACTCACCGAGCTCGGTGAGCTTGGCCATGACGGCCTTGCTCTCCAAGCCAAGTTCCTTGGCGAGCTCGTATACCCGGACCTTAGCCACTTCGCTCCTGTCTATCCGTCCGGGGTCATCGTCCGCCGGACTGTCGCTACTTCATGGGCGTACTCATCGCGTACTCATCGAGTGCTCATCGCAATCTCGACCTACTTCCATCTCGCGAGGTACCTGACGTTTCGCGCCGCACACGACGAACGTGTGCCGCGCACTTCCTGCGGTGCTCCGCCGCGCCTGAGGATTCAGGACGCCGGGGCCGCGCCCGCCCGCTGCTCGACGTATGACCGCAGTGCATCGGTGTCGAGCGGACCCTGGAGCCGGAAGGCCCTGGGGAACGCCCGACGGCGGACCGCGAGGTCGAGGCAGGCGGGATCGGGATGCAGATGTGCACCCCGCCCCGGCAGTGCGCCGCGGAGATCGGGGACGCAGATGCCCTCGACCGCCACGACACGCAGCAGCTCATGCTTGGCCGCGCGCTTGCGGCAGCCCACGCAGGTGCGTTCAGGGCATGCGCGGACATGCGTCCGGCCAGACAACCTCAAGTCTACCCCTCCGATGGGACATGGCGCCGCCCCGCCGATCACCGCGGGACTGCTACAACGCGGACTACCGGGCCGGGGATTCCCCGGCGGGGGCCTCGGTGTCCGGCCGGATGTCGATCCGCCAGCCCGTCAGACGGGCGGCCAGGCGGGCGTTCTGGCCCTCCTTGCCGATCGCCAGCGACAGCTGGTAGTCAGGCACGATCACCCGTGCGGAGCGCTGCGCGTAGTCCACGATCTCCACCTTGGTCACCCGGGCGGGCGACAGCGCGGCGGCGACCATCTCGGCCGGGTCCTCCGAGAAATCGACGATGTCGATCTTCTCGCCGTGCAGCTCGGCCATGACGTTGCGCACACGGCCGCCCATCGGGCCGATGCAGGCCCCCTTGGCGTTCAGGCCCTGCTTGCGCGACCACACCGCGATCTTGGTGCGGTGGCCGGCCTCACGGGCGATCGCGGCGATCTCCACCGAGCCGTCCGCGATCTCCGGCACCTCCAGCGCGAACAGGCGCTTCACCAGGTTCGGGTGGGTGCGCGACAGCGTCACCGACGGGCCGCGGACGCCGCGGCGCACACCGACCACGTAGCAGCGCAGCCGGGTGCCGTGCTTGTACTCCTCGCCCGGCACCTGCTCCTGCGGGGGCAGGATCGCCTCCAGCTTGCCGATGTCGACCAGGATGTTCTTCGGGTCGTTGCCCTGCTGGACGACACCGGTCACGATGTCGCCCTCCTTGCCCGCGTACTCGCCGAAGGTCTGGTCGTCGGCGGCGTCCCGCAGGCGCTGCAGGATGACCTGCTTGGCGGTGGACGCGGCGATCCGGCCGAAGCCGCTCGGGGTGTCGTCGAACTCCTTGGGCTCGACGCCCTCCTCCAGCTCGGCGGCGTCCTCCAGCGCCCAGACGGTCACGTGGCCGGTCTTGCGGTTCAGCTCGACCCGCGCCCTGCGGCGCGAGCCCTCGGTGCGGTGGTACGCGATGAGGAGCGCCGACTCGATCGACTCGACCAGCAGGTCGAACGGAACGCCCTTCTCGGTAACCAGCCCACGCAGGGCGCTCATGTCGATGTCCACGGCTACGCCTCCTCTTCTTCTCTCTTCAGATTCATGATCGGGGCCGGACCCCGACTACGCGTCGTGCGAGCCGTCGTCGCCGGCGTCGTCCGCGTCGTCCGTGTCGACGACGTCCTCGCCGGCCTCGTCGAGCAGCGCGTCGTCCTTGCGGTTGAACTCGACCTGCACCCGGGCCTTGGCGATCTCGGCGAAGTCCAGCCGGCGCTCCTTGGGACGGCCCCGCCCCTTGACCGGCTGCACCTCGACGAGTGCACCCTCCTCGTCGCTCTCCAGCACCCGGGCGGTGATCTCGCCGCCCTCGGCCAGCTGGATCTTCGCCAGCCGGCCCTCGGCGCGGGCCCAGTGGCGGGGCAGCACGAGCGGGCGCTCCGCACCCGGCGAGCCGACCTCCAGCAGGTAGGGCGCGCTGCCCATCAGGTCGGAGTCGTCCAGCGCCCGGCCGACCTCGCGGCTGAATTCGGCGATCGCGTCGAGGTCCACGCCGCCGTCGGCGTCCACGTCGATCTGGACCTGGCGGCGGCTGCCCGCCTGAGTGATCCTGACGTCCTCCAGGTCGAGGCCCGCCTCGGCGGCCAGGGGTTCCAGCAGCGCACGCAGCCGGTCGATCTGGGGGGTGCTCATCCGGGTGACTCCTCGGCCGCGTCTGCTGTTGTCAGGTGCTAACTCATCGCGCAGCCTATCCGGTCCACCCGGCAACCGCCGATTCCGACCGTGCCGCCCGCCCGGGTGACAGCCCCGTGCTGCGAGCAAGCTCACATCCGGCCGTTCGGACGCACGCCGGTCCGGTCTCGAACACGCCCTGCCATGATGCACCGTGACCTCGGGGCATCCGGCCCCGTACGAACGAGCGGGAGCACGCCGATGCCGTCCCCCACCCGGCGGACCGTCCTGGCCCTCGGCGCGCTGACCGGCGCGCTGCTGGTGTCCGGCTGCACCGAGGACCACCGGGACCCGGACCGCGGCCGCCCCGACCCCGACCTCCCGCTGCGCCGCCGGGCGGTGGCCGCCACCGACGCGCTGCTCGCCTCCTACGACGCGGTGCTCGCCGGGCCCGGCACCGACCGGGCCGACACCCTGCACGACCTGCGCGCCGACGTCGAGGAGCACCGGGCCGCGCTCGCCGCCGGACTGCCCTCGGCCGTGCCCTCCGGCTCCGCCCCGGCCTCCGGCTCCGCCACCCCGTCCGGTCCGGCCGCCGTCCCGGCGGCGGCGTCGGTGGCGGCGTCGGTGGCGGAGCTGGCCGCCGCCGAGCGGCGCACCGCCGCCGCCCGGCTGGCCGACCTGGAGGCCGCCTCCCCCGACCTGGCCCGGCTGCTCGCCGCGGTCGCGGCCTCCGGGGCGCTGCACGCCCGCGCCCTCGGCGACAGCGGGCCGGTCACCGCCCCCGCACCTGCCCCCTCCACGGGCACCACGGCCTCCGGGTCCGCCTCGGCCTCCGCCACGGCATCCGGGCCGGTCACCGCCCAGGCCTCCCCGCAGACCTCCGCCTCCGGAGCCGCGAGCAGCCGCCCGGCCCCGCTGCCGAGCGGCGCCACGGGCGCCCTGCAGGCCGCCCTCGCCGCCGAGCACGCGGCCGTCTACGGCTACGGCGTGGTCGGCGCCCGGACGGCCACCGGTCCGCAGCGCGACAGCGCCCGCGCCGGCTACACCGCCCACCAGGCACGCCGCGACGCCCTGCAGCGGCTGCTCGAGGACGCGGGCAGCACCCCCACCGCCGCGGCGGCCGGCTACCGGCTCCCGTTCGCGGTCACCGACGCGGACGGCGGCGGGCGGCTCGCCGCCCACATCGAGATCCAGCTGACCGCCGTCTGGGTCGATGCCGTCGCGGCGACCACCGGGGCGCTGCGGCAGACCGCGGCGACCGCGCTCCGGGAGACCGCGCTGCGGGCCGCGCAGTGGGGCGCCGACCTGTCCGCGCTGCCCGGACTGCCCGGCACGGGTGCCTCCGACGGGGCGAGCACGACCGCGGGCGCCAGCGCGTCACCGAGCACCTGACCAGCGGCTTCCCTCCCATGGCCGACAATGGGCGGGCGGCACCACCCCCGGGCGCACCGAGCGAGAGGCCACCATGTCGGCACTGCCAGGGCAGCAGATCACCATTCCCGAGCGGCTCGCGGACACCGTGCAGGCCTGGGAGGGCGAGGCCGGACGGGCCTGGCTGGCGGCGCTGCCCGACCTGGTCGCCGAGTACCTGGACCGCTGGGGGCTGACCCTGGAGCGGATCGCCGACCCGGGCGGGCTGATCAGCCTGGTCGGCTACGTGCACCGGGACGACGACCTGGCGCCGGCCGTGCTCAAGGTCGGGCTGGTGACCGAGGAGACCGCGCAGGAGCACGCCGCACTGCGGCACTGGGCGGGCCGCGGAGCCGTCCTGATGACCGACGCAGACCCGGAGGCCGGGGTGCTGCTGCTGGAGCGGCTGCACGGCGACATCCCGCTGCGCTCGCTCGCCGAGGCCAAGGCGATGCTGGAGGCCACCGCCCTGCTGCACCGGCTGTGGGTGCCGCCGGCCGAGGGGCACCCGTTCCGGCTGGTCGTCGACGTCGCGGCCGGCATGTCCGGGCGGATGGGCGAGCGGCGGGCGCTGCCCGGCGCGGCCGACGCCTCGGCCCTGGTCGACGAGGCGCTGGAGACGGCCGCCGGGCTGATCGCCTCCGAGCCCGAGCGCTTCCTGCTGCACGGCGACTTCCACCACGGCAACGTCCTCGCCGCCGATCGCTCCCCCTGGCTGGCGATCGACCCCAAGCCGGTGGTCGGCGAGCGCGCCTGGGACCTCGCCTGGCTCGCCCGGGACCGGATGGACACCCTGGCCGGCTCCCCCGGCCCGCGCGCGGCCGTCCGGCGCCGACTGCACCAGCTCTCCGACGCGGTCGAGGTCGACCGGGACCGGCTGCGCGGCTGGACGCTGTTCCGCACCGTGGAGGCCGGCCTGTGGAGCCTCTCGGTGGGCGACCGCGAGGCGGCCGAGCTCTACCTGGAGTTCGCCGCCTGGCTGTGAACCGCGGCCAGCGGCAGCCGGGCGCCCATCACCGCGTACGGGCGGACGGTGTTGGGGAAGCGCACGGCGCGGGCCAGGTCGCGGTAGCCGAGGGAGCGGTAGAGCCGGCGGGCCGGGGTCTCCGCGTCGATGGCCGACAGGATGCTGCGGTCCTTGCCGGAGCGCTCGCACAGGCCGCGGATCAGCGCACTGCCCAGGCCCCGGCCCTGGTAGGCGGGCAGCACGTGCAGCTCGGTGACGGCGAAGACGCCGTCCAGCCAGTCGCCGTGGCCGCCGGCCTCCAGGTAGGGCTGGATGACGGTGGACCACCAGTGCTCGCGCGAGTTGGGCATGCCGTAGCCGAAGCCGACCAGCCGGCCGCCGCTCATCGCCCCGAGTGCGTCCACGCCCGGCTGCTGGGCGTGCCGTCCGACGATGTGCAGCCGCACCGCCACCTCCTCGGGCGTCAGCCCGAAGGCCAGCGCCTGGACCTCCAGCGCGTACGGCGCCCAGGCCGCCAAATCGATGACCTCGATCGTCACCTCGGTGAGCTGCTCCATGACCGGGACGTTACTACTCCGGGGCCCGCCGTGACCTGCGAAGACCGGGATCTGCCCGGCCTCCCGGGGAGGGTCAGAACAGGACGCTCATGAAGGCGCCGACCTCGGTGAAACCGACCCGCCGGTAGGAGGCCCTGGCACGCAGGTTGAAGTCGTTCACGTAGAGCGAGACCACGGGGGCGACCTCGCGCAGCGCGATGTCGAGGACGGCGGCCATGCCGGCCTTGGAAAGGCCCTTGCCACGGTGCTCCGGAGCCACCCAGACGCCCTGGATCTGGCAGGCGCCCTCGGTGACCGCGCCGATCTCCGCCTTGAAGAGCACCTCGCCGTCCTCGGAGAAGCGGGCGAAGGAGCGGCCGGCGGAGATCAGCTCGGCGACCCGGGCCTGGTAGAGCAGGCCGCCGTCGCCGGCCAGCGGGGAGATGCCGACCTCCTCGGTGAACATCGCGACGCAGGCGGGCATCAGCGTCTCGATCTCGTTGCGCAGCACCCGCCGTACCAGCGGGTCCGGCTCGATCTCGGCGGAGGGCTCGGTGGCGGCCATCAGCGGCTGGTGGGCGCGGACGTCCCGGGCGGGGCCCCAGCTGCGCTCCAGGAGCGCCCAGAGGGCGGCCGTGGGCCCTGCCGGGCCCACGATCGAGGAGCAGCGGCGGCCCTGCCTGCGGGCGCGCTCGGCGAAGGCCCTGACGGCCTCCGGGCCGGCGTTGACCAGGACGAGGTTGGCGCCCGCGTAGCAGAGCGACTCCAGCCGGCCGTCCTCGTCGTACCAGCCCCACATCTCGCCGCCGAGCCGCCACGGGTCGAGGCCGACCGCCTCGACGCGGGTGGCGACGAAGGCGTTGGCCACCGGGTCCCGGTGCAGGACCTCCAGGGCGTCGTCGAGATCCGGGGCCTCGAGCACCCGGGTGGCCGCCAGGGCACGCGCGACCTGGAAGGGGCCGGGGAGCATCACACCTCGATCGAGCACAGGCACCTCACTAGACACGCCCCACGGGACTTCTGCCGCACCCTACTCCCCCGGGCGGCGCGGCAGGGAACGCGAGGGCCGTCCGTACACCCCCGCTCCCCCGGAGACCGGGGGAGCGGGGGCCGTGCGGACGGCCCGGGTCAGCGTCGGCCGCCGGTCACTCGGCGGCGACCACGACCGGGGCGCCGGACTCGACGCCCTCCTCCTGCATCTGCTCGGCGAGCTTGAGCGCCTCCTCGATGAGGGTCTCGACGATCTTCGACTCGGGGACGGTCTTGATGACCTCGCCCTTGACGAAGATCTGGCCCTTGCCGTTGCCGGAGGCGACGCCGAGGTCGGCCTCGCGGGCCTCGCCGGGGCCGTTGACGACGCAGCCCATGACGGCGACGCGCAGCGGCACCTCCATGCCCTCGAGGCCGGCGGTGACCTCCTCGGCGAGCTTGTAGACGTCGACCTGGGCGCGGCCGCAGGACGGGCAGGAGACGATCTCCAGGCCGCGCTGGCGGAGGTTCAGCGACTCCAGGATCTGGATGCCGACCTTGATCTCCTCGGCCGGCGGGGCGGAGAGGGAGACCCGGATGGTGTCGCCGATGCCCTCGGAGAGCAGCGCGCCGAAGGCGACGGCGGACTTGATGGTGCCCTGGAAGGCGGGGCCGGCCTCGGTGACGCCGAGGTGCAGCGGGTAGTCGCAGGCCGCGGCGAGCTGCCGGTAGGCGTCGATCATCACGACCGGGTCGTTGTGCTTGACCGAGATCTTGATGTCGCGGAAGTCGTGCTCCTCGAAGAGCGAGCACTCCCACAGCGCGGACTCGACCAGCGCCTCGGGGGTGGCCCGGCCGTACTTCTCCAGCAGGCGCTTGTCGAGCGAGCCGGCGTTGACGCCGATCCGGATCGGGACGCCGGCGTCCTTGGCGGCCTTGGCGATCTCGCCGACCTTGTCGTCGAAGGCCTTGATGTTGCCGGGGTTCACCCGGACGGCGGCGCAGCCGGCCTCGATCGCGGCGAAGACGTACTTCGGCTGGAAGTGGATGTCGGCGATCACCGGGATCTGCGACTTCTTGGCGATGATCGGCAGCGCGTCGGCGTCGTCCTGGGAGGGGACGGCGACCCGGACGATCTGGCAGCCGGAGGCGGTGAGCTGCGCGATCTGCTGGAGGGTGGCGTTGACGTCGGAGGTCAGCGTGGTGGTCATCGACTGGACCGAGACCGGGGCGTCGCCGCCGACCGGAACGTTGCCGACCATGATCTGACGCGAGTAGCGGCGCTTGGCGAGCGGCTTGAGCGGCAGGGACGGAATACCGAGCGAGATCGCGGACATGTGCGCAGGGTTCCCCTGGGTGAGGTCGGTGAGCCGGCCGGTTTGCTCTGGCCGGGCCGGGCGCGTCCACGAGGACACGCCCGGCACACAACGGTACGGCACGCCCGTGCGCCCCAGCACATCCGGCCGCGCCGGTGCGGGCCCGGGGGCGCGGGCGGTCGGTCAGTTCAGTTTGACCGGGTTGACCACGTCGGCGGCCATGACCAGGACGGTGAAGCAGATGAAGACCGTCGCGACGACGTAGGCGAAGGGCATCAGCTTGGCGACGTCGAACGGGCCCGGGTCGGGCCGCTTGAGCAGCCCGGCGAGGCGGCGGCGCACCGACTCCCAGACCGCGCCGGCGATGTGCCCGCCGTCCAGCGGCAGCAGCGGCAGCATGTTGAACAGGAAGAGCGAGAGGTTGATGCCGGCCAGCAGCTGGACGAAGAAGGCGATCTGCTGGGTGGCCGGGATGTCCATCGCGAAGACGTCGCCGCCGAGCCGGGCCGCGCCGACCATGCCGATCGGGTCGTCGGTGGAGCGGGGGGTGCCGTCGACGACGGCGTGCCACAGGCCGGGGACCTTGCCGGGCAGGGCGACCAGCGAGGAGACGCCGTGCTCGGCCATCGCGTACATCTCGTGGGTGGACTCGCCGAAGCTCATCCGGACGACGCCGGTGGTCGGGGTGAAGCCGAGGAAGCCGGCGGTGACCGGGTCGCCCTTGACGGTGCGGCCGTCCTCGTCGACCGGGTTCACGGTGTTGCTGGTGATGTCGGCGGTCAGGGTCAGCCGCTGGCCGCCCCGCTCGACGACGATCGGGACCTGCTTGCCCGGCGACTTGCGGATGTCCGCCTGGAGCTGCTTGTAGCTGCGGATCTCGTCGCCGTCGAAGGAGACGAAGCGGTCGCCGGCCCGCAGCCCGGCGACGTTGGCCGGGGACTTGGGCGCGTCGGCGGGGCAGGTGTCGGTCGGCTGGCCGGCCTTCACCACGCACTGGCTGACGGTGGAGACGGTCGGCACCGCGGTCTGCACGCCCATGCCCATGAACAGGAACAGGAACAGCACCACCGACAGGATCAGGTTCATGAACGGGCCGGCGAACATCACGATCACCCGCTGCCAGGGCTTGCGGGTGTAGAAGAGCCGGTGCTCGTCGCCGGGCTGCAGCTCCTCGTAGGAGGCCTCCCGGGCGTCCTCGATCATGGTGCGCCAGGGCGAGCTGCTGCGCTTGGTGACCCGGCCGTCCGCGCCCGGCGGGAACATGCCGATCATCCGGATGTAGCCGCCGAGCGGGATCGCCTTGATGCCGTACTCGGTCTCGCCCTTCTTGCGGGACCAGACGGTCGGGCCGAAGCCGACCATGTACTGCGGGACGCGGATCTTGAACATCTTGGCGGTGGACAGGTGCCCCAGCTCGTGCCACGCGATCGAGAACAGCAGCCCGACCAGGAAGATCAGGATGCCGAGCACCCACATCAGATTGTTCACCGCTCGCCCTCCGCCATGCCGTCGCCGCTCCGCTCGCCGTCCGTCGTCAGCCCGCCGCCAGCTCGCGGGCCCGGGCCCGGGCCCAGTCCTCCGCGTGGAGGACGTCCGCGACGGTGAGCGAAGTTCCCCGCGCGGGGGTGCCGTGCTCGGCGACGACCTTCGCCACAGTGTCCACGATCCCGGTGAAGGGCAGCCGGCCGTCGAGGAAGGCGGCCACGCACTCCTCGTTGGCCGCGTTGAAGACGGCGGGGGCGGTGCCGCCGAGCGTACCGACCTCGCGGGCGAGCGCCACGGCGGGGAAGGCCTCGTCGTCCAGCGGGAAGAACTCCCAGGTCGCGGCCTTCGTCCAGTCGCAGGCGGGGGCGGAGTCAGGGACGCGGTCCGGCCAGCCGAGGCCGAGCGCGATCGGCATCCGCATGTCCGGCGGGCTGGCCTGGGCGAGCGTCGAGCCGTCGGTGAATTCGACCATCGAGTGGACGACCGACTGGGGGTGCACCACGACCTCGATCCGGTCGAAGGGCACGTCGTAGAGCAGGTGCGCCTCGATGACCTCCAGGCCCTTGTTGACCAGGGTCGCCGAGTTGATCGTCACCACCGGGCCCATCGCCCAGGTCGGGTGGGCGAGCGCGTCGGCCGGGGTCACCCCGGCCAGCTCGGCCCGGCTGCGGCCGCGGAACGGGCCGCCGCTCGCGGTCACCACCAGCTTGCGGACCTCGGCCCGGGTGCCGCCGGCCAGCGCCTGGAACAGCGCCGCGTGCTCGGAGTCGACCGGCACGATCTGGCCGGGCGCGGCCACGGCCTTCACCAGCGGGCCGCCGACGATCAGCGACTCCTTGTTGGCGAGCACCAGCACCCGGCCCGCCTCCAGCGCCGCCAGGGTCGGCCGCAGGCCGATCGATCCGGTGATGCCGTTGAGCACCGAGTGGCACTCCGTGGCGGCGAGCTGCGCGGCCGCGTCGGGGCCCGCCAGCACCTCCGGCAGCGGCCGGCCGGCCGCCTTGGCCGCGAGCGCCTCGCGCAGCGCCGGGAGGGCGCCCTCGTCGGCCACCGCCACCGCGCGGACGCCGAGCTGCAGGGCCTGCTCGGCGAGCAGCTCGACCCGGCCGCCGTTGGCGGACAGCGCCACCACGCGGAACCGGTCGGGGTTGCGCAGCACCACGTCGATGGCCTGGGTGCCGATCGATCCGGTGGAGCCGAGGATCACCAGCTCCCTCGGGCCGTCCGGGTCCTGGACCGTCGGGGTGAAGCGGAGCTGGGGGTGGGCGAGCGAGTTCATGCCCCCCATTGTGTCGTGCGGTCGGTGGTACCGGTCGCTGGGTTGTGCCGTACGGCTACTTCCAGGCCCAGATCTTGCCGACCGCCTTCCCGTCCGCGCCGACCTCCCACTCGAAGGCGCCCGCGACGCCCTTGAGGCCGGCGAACTCCGGCGAGTCGCTGCTGTAGACGATGGTGCCGCGCCAGCTGGTGCCGCCGCCCTCGGTGAACGTGCCGACGCCGCCGCCCTGCCAGGAGGCGTGCGCGCCGGTCGGGCTCATGATGACCCCCTGGCCCTCGCCGTACAGCGTGCCGTCGGGGCGCAGCCGCCCGGTGTAGCTGCCCATGTCCTGGACGGTGACGCCGAGCAGCTGGCCGGTGCCCGTGAACGAGGTCTCCACGACGGGCGCCAGCCCGTGGTCGCTGCGGACCACCCGCTGGCCGGTGATCTGTGCCTGTTCCTCTCCGATGAGGTCGCCGAGCATGATCGACCTCCCTTCCTCCCTTTCCGGACTACGCCCCCTCCCCGGGCCTGTCAAGGCAGGCGAACGCCCCGCCACCGGAGGCCGGTGACGGGGCGTCGGGTCGGCAGGACGTCAGAGGTCCAGGCCGGTCAGCACCAGGACGCGCTCGTAGGTGAAGTCGTCCATCGCGTACTTCACGCCCTCGCGGCCGACGCCGGAGTCCTTCACGCCGCCGTACGGCATCTGGTCGGCGCGGTAGGACGGTGCGTCACCGATGATGACGCCGCCGACCTGCAGCTCGCGGTGGGCGCGGAAGGCGGTCTGCACGTCGTGGGTGAACACGCCGGCCTGCAGGCCGAAGGCGGAGTCGTTGACCGCGGCGAAGGCCTCGTCGGTGGAGTTCACCCTGTGCAGCGAGAGCACCGGGCCGAAGACCTCGGCGGTGGCGAGGATCGCGTCGGAGGGCAGGTCCGCGAGCACGGTCGGCGCGTACGCGGCGCCCTCGCGGGTGCCGCCGGTGAGCACCTTGGCGCCCTTGGCGACGGCGTCGTCCACCCACGCCTCGACGCGCTCGGCGGCCTTCTCGTCGACCAGCGGGCCCACGTCCACCGCGTCGTCCGAGGGGTCGCCGGTGACCTGGGCCTCCACCTTGGCGACGACCTTCTCCACCAGCGCGTCGTACACCGAGGCGTCGGCGATCACGCGCTGCACGGAGATGCAGGACTGGCCGCCCTGGTAGTTGGAGAACATCGCGATCCGGGTGGCCGCCCAGTCGAGGTCGGCCTCGGAGGACCAGTCGGCGAGGACCACCGCGGCGGCGTTGCCGCCGAGCTCCAGGGTGACGTGCTTGCGCGGCACCGAGTCCATGATCTGGTAGCCGACCTTGTCGGAACCGGTGAAGGAGACGACCGGCAGGCGCTCGTCCTGGACGAGGGCCGGCATCTTCTCGTTCGGCACCGGCAGGACGCTCCAGGAACCGGCCGGCAGGTCGGTCTCGGCCAGGATCTCGCCGAGGACGAGCGCCGAGATCGGGGTGGCCGGGGCCGGCTTGAGGATGATCGGGGCACCGACCGCGATCGCCGGGGCGACCTTGTGCGCCACCAGGTTCAGCGGGAAGTTGAACGGGGCGATGCCCAGCACCACGCCCTTGGGGAAGCGGCGCACCACCGCGAAGCGGCCCGTGCCGCCCGGGTCGGTGTCCAGGCGCATGGTCTCGCCGTTGGTGCGGCGCGCCTCCTCGGCGGCCCAGCGGAACACCGAGACGGCACGGCCGACCTCGCCGCGCGCCCACTTGATCGGCTTGCCGTTCTCGGCGGTGATCAGCCGGGCGATCTCCTCGGCGCGCTCGGCCAGCCGCTTGGACACGTGGTCCAGCGCGGCCGCGCGGACGTGCGCGGGGGTGGCGGCGAAGGCCGGGGCGACCGCGGCGGCGGCGGCGACCGCCTCCTCGACCTGCGCGTCGGTGGGGACGCTGACCTTGCCGACCAGGCTGCCGTCGAACGAGTGGCGGACCTCGAAGTCCGCGTCGCCGCTCGCCCGGCGGCCGGCCAGCCAGAACTCATGGGTGGTGGTCACGGTCGTACCGGCCCTTTCCTCGGGTGGTGGATACCAGCCCACGGTAGGGCGGCGGACCGGCCGACCGGATTGGACGCCGTGGAGAAGTGCGCGCCCGATTCGGTACGGAACGGCGCACCGACGCACGGGGCTTCCCGAGGACGGGGCTCAGCGCGCGGCGGTCACTCCTCGCCCGCGCGCAGGGCCAGCCACAGCTCCATCCGGACGTCGGTGTCGTCCAGCGAGCGGCCGAGCAGTTCCTCGACCCGGCGCATCCGGTACCGCAGGGTGTGCCGGTGCACGCCCAGGTCGGCGGCGGCCGCGTCCCACTGCCCGTGCCGGGACAGCCAGGCCCGCAGGCTCGCCACCAGGTCGCCGCGGGCCGTCCGGTCGTGCTCGCGCAGCGGCCGCAGCAGCCCCTCGGCGAACGCCGTCACCGCCTCCTCGCCCAGCAGCGGCAGCAGCGAACCGGCGCCGACCTCCTCGTGGTCCACCGAGCGGCGGCCGCCGCGCAGCGCCACCGCCAGCGCCCGCTCGGCCTGCGCGTACGCCGTGCCGGACTCCTCCAGCACGGTCGGCCCGGACACGCCCAGGGCCAGCCCCTCGTGCTCCTCCACCGCACCGAGGCAGGCGCGGTGCGCGGCGCCGTTGTCCTGGGCCAGCACCAGCAGCCGCGGCCCGTGCGCGCCGTCCTCCCGGGACACCAGCAGCCGCTCGCCGACCCGTCCGCCCGCCTGCTCGGCACGGTCGCCGAGCTCGCTCAGCGACTCCGCCGCCTCCGGGCCGGAGCCCGCACCGGCCACCAGCACCCGGACATTGCCCTCCGGCAGGCCGCCGAACAGCCCCGCCGACACCTGCCGCGCCGTCGCCACCTCGCCCGCCAGCACCATGTGCAGCAGCGCCGCGCCCATCCGCTCCTCGGCCTGCCGCAGCTCCCGCGACCGCTCCAGGGTCAGCGTGAGCAGCGCGACCGCCGCGTTCAGCACGTACCGCTCGGTCGGGGTGATCCGGTCCTCGGTACCGACCGCGAGGAAGCCCCGCGGTCGGCGGTCCGCGCCCAGCGACTGGACGACCACGAAGTCCTCGTCCGCCGTGTCGATGCCCGGGGAGCGGCCCTGCAGGGCCGCACTCGACGGTGCCGGGCGGCGGCGCAGCCGGTCCACCTCGGCCGCCAGCCGGCCGGCCCGGCGGGCCGCCCAGTCCGGCGCCACCGCGGACAGCGCACCCGAACCGTCGTACAGCGCCGCCCAGCCGCCCAGCCTGGCGGCCAGCCGGCGGACCACCGCCGTCGTGCCGTCCTTGCCGAGCGCCGCCCGGGTCAGCTCCTCCTGCGCCTCGAAGCTGGTCGTCACCGCCTCGTACTGCTCGGCCGCCAGGGCCGCCGACACCGCCTTGCTGATCGCGATGAACGGCGTCGCCTCCGGCACCCGCAGCAGCGGCAGCCCGCGCTGCGCGGCAGCCTCCACCAGCGCCTGCGGCACCTCGGTGTGCGAGAGGCCCACGCCCAGCCCGAGACCGACCACCCCGGCGTCGGCCAGCCGGTGCACGTACGCCTGCAGCCGGGAGGAGCTCTTGCCGAGCTTGATCCCGGTGGTGAGCAGCAGCTCGCCGCCCTCCAGGAACGGGGTCGGGTCGTCGAGCTCGCTGGTGTGCACCCAGCGAACCTGCCGCTCCAGGTGGTCCGCACCCGCCAGCACGGTCAGATGGAGCGCGGTGTTGCGGACGACGGAGGCGAGTGTGGGGGGCATGGCACCTTCGCTGGTACGACACGGTCGCGCCGTTGCGACCGCGCAGGTGAGGGTTCGGGGGCTCGACTCCCATTATGTACGCCCCGGACAAGCGGCGGCACCGAATCCTCCGCTGCGGAGTCAGGCCCCGACCGGCCCCGGCCGGGGTGAGGTCGACCGTGCCGGGACGCGTCCAGCCGCGCGGCCGGTGCGTTCAGCCGCGCAGGTCCACCAGGAGCGGCGGCACCTGCTCCCCGTCCACCGTCGTCAGCGAGACCACGGCGTGGCCGCTCGGCAGCGCGTGCGCCAGGTCGGACGGCGACCAGCGGTGCCGCTCCACGTCCCGGGTGGTCACCGACTCGGTCTGCGCGGTCGTCCCCGACAGCGCCTTGCGGACGCCCCGGGCCGCCTTGCGCACCAGCCCGCCCGAGGTGTCCGGGGTGTGCGTCACCGCGGTCTCGGTCACCAGGTGCGTGCCCCAGGCCTCGGAGAACAGCCGGCCGTCCCACGGGGCGATCCCGGGGAAGGCCATCCGGCAGCCCACCGCACCGAACAGCGGCGCCCGCAGCGGCTCGGACAGGTCCGCCAGGGTGCGCAGCAGCAGCACCGCACCCGCGTTGGTGCCGCGCATCCGCTGCAGGCCGCGGACGGTGTGCACGTCCACCGCGGCCGAGGCGTCGTCCACCACCAGGCCGGCGAACAGCGACCGCTCGGTGCGGGCCGACGCGGCCTGCACGAACTGCGCCACCACCAGCCGCGACAGCACCCGGGCCACCTCCGGATGGCTGCGCTCCGGCAGCTTCACCCGTACCCGCAGCGGGTGGTCCAGCGCCCGCATCGCGAACGGCGGCAGGCCCCCGGCCGGCCCGCCCGGCACACCCGGGAAGCAGCCCGCGAACACCGGGCGGTCCAGCAGCGCCAGCCGGTCGGCGAGCAGCGCACCGGGATCGTCCGCCCGGCCGTGCTGCCGCTCCCGGTGCTGCAGCTCCGCCTCGTGCACCGCCAACACCCCGGCCGCCTGCAGCGCCTTCCGCAGCACCGCCCAGGCGTCCGGGTCCCCGCCCAGCAGCGCCCGCAGCTCGCGCACCCCCGGGTAGCGGCCGTGCGCGGCGTGGTACGGGCCGACCACCTGCTGCAGCGCCGTCCGGGCGGTCTCCGCGCGCTGCGCCAGCTCGTCCGGCAGCAGCGCGTCGGCCAGCCGGGCCGCGGCCTCGTCCGGGTCCGCGGCCGCGCCGTACAGGTCGAGGCCGTACGGGGAGCGCGGATCGCCCGGCGCGATCACCACGTCGTACCAGGTGTCCGGGCCCAGATCGGCGTCGGCGGCACCGATCACCACCGCACAGGCGGTGCCCGCCAGCGCCTGCAGGCAGAGCGCCTCGGCGACCGGCCGGCCCAGCCGGGCGGTCTTGCCGGTGCCGGCCGGGCCGACCGCCAGCAGCGAGGTGCCGAGCAGCTGCGGGTCCAGGGCGAAGCCGGCGCTGCGGTGCGCGAGCGGGTTCTTCACCACGTTCTGCGCAGTGCCCAGCCGCACCTGACGGGTCAGCAGGTCGTGCCGGCCGGTGCGGCCCGGCAGGTCGCGGGCCCCGGAGGGGTGGGCGCAGGCGGCGGCACCGCGGGCCTCCACCTGCTCGGCGAAGGCGGGCAGCAGGTCGGGGTCGGCCAGCACGGTGTCCCAGGCGTGCCGGATGCGGGCGTAGTCGACATCGCCCAACTGCTCGCCCTCCAACCGCCGCACGGCCTCCGGCGCCCCGGCCCGCACCTCGAACCAGGGATCGGCGGAGTGGGTCCGGCCGACGGCATCGATACCGCCCTCGGAGGCCTCCTGCGTGACGGTGCGGGCGAGCAGCGGCGCGGCGTACCTGCGGAACACCTCCGTCCAACGGCCCATCCGGCCGAAGTACCGGACCACGAGAAGGATCATGAGGACGTTGACGGCGAGGGCCACGAGATCGCGCTGGCCCGCCGGCACGACGTACTGGAAGCGCCCCTGTCCGAGGTCGATCCGGCTGCCGATCTCGAACTTGTCGACCGCATAGGCGATGAGGTTCAGGCAGAGCGCCCGCCCGTAGATGAAAACCAGCCAGCCGACCACCAGGTTCAGGGCCGCGCGCGTCAGGAGCGGGCCGGGTGGGACGGTGGCCTGTTCGGTGCGGGTCTCGTCCTGGGGGCGGTAGCCGAGGCGGAAGATGCCGGGCGGGGTCTCGGGGCGGGGCTCGGCGGCCCAGGCCGCGAGGTCGAAGGGGAGGTGCCGCTGCGGGGGGACGGCCGATGTCCGCTGTGCCTGTGCGGCCTGCCGCCCGTGTGTGCCGTCCAGTCCCATCCCGGCCCCGCTCCCTGTCCCACCACCGGCATTGCCATACCCATGCCGCCGGTCCGGCGACACGCCCGCGCTCAATGTAGTGGAGCAGGGGCGCGCGATCCCTGATCTCCGTGCGCTGGCCGCGCCGGACAATTCCGGACGGTCCACTGCTACCGAGTGGCGCATGCCCGGGCCCCGGGCGCCGCCGTAGCCTTCGAGGACCGCGCCTTGAGATTTGGAGAACCGCCATGAGCGCTGCAACCCCGCTCCCGCAGGAGCGCCGCCTGGTCACCGCGATCCCCGGCCCGAAGTCGCAGGAGCTGCAGGCTCGCAAGCTCGGCGCGGTGGCCGCCGGTGTCGGCACGACCCTTCCCGTGTACGTGGCCCGCGCCAACGGCGGCGTGCTGGAGGACGTGGACGGCAACAGCCTGATCGACTTCGGTTCCGGCATCGCCGTGACCAACGTCGGCAACAGCGCCGAGGCGGTCGTCGCCAAGGCGTCGGAGCAGCTCGCCGCGTTCACCCACACCTGTTTCATGGTGACCCCGTACGAGGGCTACGTGGCGGTGGCGGAGCAGCTGAACGAGCTGACCCCGGGCGACCACGAGAAGCGGACCGCGCTGTTCAACTCCGGCGCCGAGGCCGTCGAGAACGCGGTGAAGATCGCCCGCGTGTACACCAAGCGCACCGCCGTCGTGGTGTTCGACCACGGTTACCACGGCCGCACCAACCTCACCATGGGCCTGACGGCGAAGAACATGCCGTACAAGCAGGGCTTCGGTCCGTTCGCCCCCGAGATCTACCGCGTGCCGGTCGCCTACCCGTACCGCTGGCTGACCGGTGCGGAGAACTGCGCCGCCGAGGCCGCAGCCCAGGCGATCGACATGATCAACAAGCAGATCGGCGCCGAGAACGTCGCGGCGATCATCATCGAGCCGATCCAGGGCGAGGGCGGCTTCATCGAGCCGGCCAAGGGCTTCCTGCCGGCGATCGTGGAGTACGCGAAGGCCAACGGCATCGTCTTCGTCGCGGACGAGATCCAGACCGGCTTCTGCCGCACCGGCCAGTGGTTCGCCTGCGAGGACGAGGGCATCGTCCCGGACCTGATCACCACCGCCAAGGGCATCGCCGGCGGTCTGCCGCTGGCCGCCGTGACCGGCCGCGCCGAGATCATGGACGCCGCGCACGCGGGCGGCCTGGGCGGCACCTACGGCGGCAACCCGGTGGCCTGCGCCGCCGCGCTCGGCTCGATCGAGACCATGAAGGAGCTGGACCTCAACGCCAAGGCGCAGCGCATCGGCGAGGTCATGCTGGGCCGCCTGCGCGCGATGCAGGAGAAGTTCGACGTGATCGGCGAGGTCCGCGGCCGCGGCGCGATGATCGCGATCGAGCTGGTCAAGCCGGGCACCAAGGAGCCCAACCCGGAGATCACCGCCGCCGTGGCGAAGGCCTGCCACGCCGAGGGCCTGGTCGTGCTGACCGCCGGCACCTACGGCAACGTGCTGCGCTTCCTGCCGCCGCTGGTGATGCCGGAGCACCTGCTCAACGAGGGCCTGGACATCATCGAGGGCGCCTTCGCCCGCGCCTGACGGTCCCGGGGCGGTGGACAGCGCACAGCGCCCCGCTGCGAGCGGCCCGGTCCGACCTGGACCGGGCCGCTCGGCGTTCCGTCGCCCTTTCGGCACCGGCGGGCCCTCCGGCTCGAGGCGGGCTTCCGGGCTGCGCGGGGCCCGGGCGGCCGGACGGGTACTGCAGCGTGGAGGTTGTACTCCCAGTGGTGAAGATGCTGTGCGAAACCACTTGCGCATCTCTGCCCGGCACCGCCTTTGACGTACTGTCATGACAGATGGACAGCGAGCCGCAACCCTTAGCGACATCCTCTGCCGCCCCGGCACTGGCGGCTGAGCATCCAGACCGATCGACCGACCGCCCGGCCCACACCCCCCGGGCCGCGCGGAGCGGCGATCACCTCGGCCGCCCCGGAGCTCTCCCCCCTGCTCCGGGGCGGCTTTCGTCTTTTGTCGTGCCCGCGACGTTTGCGGTGGTGCTGGCGGCCGTCTCCTGGCAGGTCTCGGTGGACGGCCCCCTGCTGGGCGTGGACACCGGCACTCGGCACGCGGTGCGCGAGCTCCGCCACCTGCTGCACAGCACCCTGGTCAACCACCTGGGCGCGGCCCTGTCCGACCTCGGCGGCTCGGTGCCGGCCGTGCCGGTGCTGCTGGCCGCTGCGGTGCTCACGGCGGTGCGGCGGAGGCGCAGCGGCACGCCGTCCCGCTGGTGGCTGCCGCTGCCGGCTGCGGTGGCGGCCACGGCGCTGGTCCCGCTGCTGGTGGTGCCGGCCAAGGCCTGGTTCGCCCGGCCCGGCCCGTACGGGCAGCCGCTCTCCCCCGACCAGTGGGGCTGGTACCCGTCCGGGCACACGGCGACCTCGGCGATCGCCTACGGCACCGCGGCCCTGCTGCTCGGCGGCACCCTGGCCGCCGATGCACGTCCGCTGCTGTACACCGGCACCGCGCTGCTCTGCCTCGGGGTCGGCTGCGGGCTGGTGTGGAGCGACTACCACTGGCTGCTGGACGTGCTGGCCAGCTGGTGCCTGGCCGGCCTGGTCCTCTGGGCCGGCGCGCGGCTGCTCGCACGACTGCTCCCCCGCTGCACGCCCAACGACGGCCCCGGCACGGCCGGCCCCGACTGGACGGCCGGGCGGGCCGGCGGCTCCGGGCGGGGCGGAGGCTGAGGGTCACCCGCCGGCGGGGGGCTCCTCCTGGTTGCGGTGGACGAGGCCGGGCTCGCCGTGGTCGCGGTGCCACTCGACGACGAGTTCGTCGCGGGCGCCGAAGCGGACGAGGTGACGGCCGACCACGTCCTCGAGGTCGGCGAGGCGGTCGGCCTCCCCCTCGACGGCGAGGAGCAGGCCGCCGGGCTCGGCGACGAGATCGGCGGTGCCGAAGGAGAAGGCGACGCTGCCGCGGCCCTCCTCCTCGGACCACTCGGCCTGCACCTTCCGGCCGAGATGGGAGGCGAGCTGCTTGCCGTAGCGGGCGGGGCGGTCGGTGGCGACACGGGCTCGGGATCGGGACACGGGTCCTCCGGGAGGCTTGCGGGAAGGGATACCGGCGGGAAAGGCGCACGGGCAGGCAGAACGGCAGGAGCCGCACAGCGCGCCTCACCCTCCTACGCTAGACCGAATAGTGAGTCAGGCTCAACAAGTTATCGGAGCGAGACGGCGGCTCCCCGATAGCCTGGCCCCGCGCCCCGGGCCCGGGCCGGGGCAGTCCGAGCCGGGAGCCCGCCATGACCACGCCGCCGACCGCCGACACCGCAGCGGAACTCGCCGATGCGCTGACCCGGGCGATGAAACGCATCCGGCGGCAGACCGTGCAGCGCCTCGAGCCGTACGGCATCACCCCTGCCCAGGCCCGCGCCCTGCGCACCCTCGCCCACGCCGAGGGACACACCCGGGACCACGGCAACGGCCGCGACGGCGCGTGCAGCCGCGAGGCGGAGTCCGAGAGCTCACCGATGCGGCTCAGCGCGCTGGCCGACCGGCTGCGCATCGCCCCGCGCTCGGCCACCGCCGTGGTGGACGCCCTGGAGGAGGCCGGCCTGGCCGCCCGTACGCCGGACCCGGCCGACCGCCGGGCCGTCCGCGTCGTGCTGACCGACCGGGGGCGGGGAGCGCTGGAGCGGATCGGGCAGATCCGGCACGAGGTCGCCCAGGAGTACTTCGGCGCGGTCAGCCGCCTTGACCAGGAGGCACTGCTGCAGGCACTGCGGGCCGCCGAGGCCGCGTACGAGGCAGCCTCGCCGCCCAGCCGGGACGCAGCGCGGTGAGCCCGATCCCGGCGATCACCAGCACGGCCGCCGCGCCCGCCGTGAGGCTGAACCGCTCCCCCAGCAGCAGCCAGGCCGAGGACATCCCGAAGACCGGCACCAGCAGCGAGTAGGGCGCCACCGCGGAGGCGTCGTAGCGGCGCAGCAGGTGGCTCCAGCCGACGAAGCCGAACAGCGTGGAGACCAGTCCGACGTAGGCGATGGCCCCCACCCCGGCGGCGGAGATGTCGGCCAGTGCGCGCAGGTCCTGCTGCGGCCCCTCGACGAGCAGCGAGAGGGCGAGCAGCGGCAGCGGGGGCACGGCGCTCACCCAGACCATCCAGCGCAGCGCGTCCGGCGGGGCGGCCCTGCGGGTCAGCACGTTGGACAGGCCCCAGAACGCCGCCGATGCGATGACCAGCGCGAAAGCGCCGGCCGGGCCGCCCGGGCCGTGGTCCGCGGCGGCCAGGCCGATGCCGGCGAAGGCGACGGCGAGCCCCGCGACGCGCTGCCCGGTCGGCCGCTCGCGCAGCAGGGCCGCGGCGAACAGCGCGGTGAAGACGGCCTGGCTCTGCAGCACCAGCGAGGACAGGCCGGCAGGCATGCCGGCGTGCATGCCGAGGAACAGCAGCCCGAACTTGGCGACGCCCAGCGTGCAGCCGACCGCGACCACCCAGCGCCACGGCACCTTCGGCGGGCCGACGAGGAAGACCGCCGGCACGGCCACCACCGCGAACCGCAGCGCGCAGAACAGCAGGGGCGGGAAGTTCTCCAGCCCGACGTGGATCAGCACGAAGTTCAGACCCCAAACGGCGGCGATCAGCACCGCCAGGGCGATGTGACGGGATGTCATGACCGCGGCGGATGGGACAGTGGCGGAGGGGGCAGTGATGGAGTCGGTGGTCGCTGGCATGCATCGAGCCTGAGGGGCACGCACCGTGTAGCACCAGCGATGAATTCTGAACCGAACCGTTCAGCATTGCTTTAGCATGGCCGCCATGTTGGATCTCGGCAGGCTGCGCGCGCTGCACGCGGTCGCGGTGCACGGCTCGGTCGGCGGCGCGGCCGCCGCCCTCGGATTCACTCCCTCGGCGGTCTCGCAGCAGATCTCCAAACTGGAGCGCGAGACCCGCACGGTGCTGCTGGAACGCCAGGGCCGGGGCGTGGTGCTCACCGACGCCGCCGTCCGCCTGGCCGACACGGCGCGACAACTGCTCGCGCTCGTCGAGCAGGCCGAGGTGACGCTGGAGGAGCGGCGCGGCCAGGCCGTCGGCCGGCTGCTGGTCGCCTCCTTCGCGACCGGCGCCCGCGGGCTGATGCCGGGCGCCCTGACGGACCTGCGGGAACGCTGCCCCGACCTGGACGTCCGGCTGCTGGAGTGCGACCCGTACCCGGCCGCCGACCTGGTGGCCCGAGGCGAGGTCGACCTCGCCCTGGTGCAGGACTGGCCCACCGTGCCGCTGCCCGTCCAGGACGGACTTTCCCGCCTCGACCTCGGCCTCGACCCGGTCGACCTGCTGCTGCGCGCCGAGCACCCGCTCGCCGCCCTCGGCACCGTGCCGGTGGCCGAGCTCCTCGGGCAGCGCTGGATCAGCGTGCCGCCCGGCAACATCTGCCACGACTGGCTGGTACGGACGCTCCGCGAGGCCGGCGAGGAGCCCGACGTGCTCTACCAGGTCGGCGAGTTCGAGACGCAGATCGCCCTGGTCGAGGCCGGGCTCGGGCTCGGCCTCGTCCCCCGGCTCGGCCGGGCCGCCCTGCCGCCGGGCGTGGTCGCCCGGCCGGTCTCCCCCGAGCCCGCCCGGCGGGTGTACGCGCTGTGGCGCACCCAGGCCTCCCGACGGCCCGCGATCACCGCCGCGCTGCTGGCGATGCGGGAGAGGTGGGCCGCCGTGGAGGCCGCCTCCGCGGTGGTGGGCGGACCGGACACCGGACCTGCGGGCCCCTGACGTTCCCCGGGCCGGCGTCCGGCCCGGGCGGGCTCAGTCCGCGAAGCCGATCACCAGCCACATGAAGCCCACACCGAGCAGCGTGCACAGCAGGGTGGTGCGGGACGGGTGCGGGCTGTGCGCCTCCGGCAGGATGTCCGAGGTCGCGAGGTACAGCAGGAAACCGGCGAAGAACCCGAGGTAGAGGCCGAGCACCTGCTCCGGGATGGTGAAGAGCAGGGTGATCGCCGCACCGGTGATCGGCGCCAGCGCGTCCGCGGCCAACAGGGTCAGGGCGCGGCGGCGGTCGTTCCCGTACATCCGGGTGATCGTGTACGTGTTGAAGCCGTCGGCGAAGTCGTGGGCCACCACCGCTATCGCCACCACCGTGCCGACGGTGGTACCGGCCTGGAAGGCCGCGCCGATCGCGAAGCCGTCCATCAGGCTGTGCCCGACCAGGGCGCCGGCCGCGGTCAGGCCGATGCCCTGGCGGCCGTGGTCGTGCCGATCGTGACCGTGGCTGTGCGCGGCGTACTCGCCCTCGTGACCCCGGTGGATCGCCACGGCACGCTCGATGATGTGGATCGTCAGGAACCCGGCCGCGAACATCAGCAGGGCCTGCGGAACGCCGTGCACCTCGTCGGGCGCGGCCCGGACCGCCTCCGGCAGCAGGTCGAAGGCGACCACGCCCAGCATCAGCCCGGCGGCGAACCCGAGCACCAGGTGCCGCCGGTCGCCGGTGCGCTGCGCCACCCAGCCGCCGATCAGGGTCATCAGGAAGGCGGCGGCCGCCACTGCGATCGC
The DNA here is from genome assembly GCF_040680995.1 of Kitasatospora sp. NPDC051914. NCBI lineage: Bacteria > Bacillati > Actinomycetota > Actinomycetes > Kitasatosporales > Streptomycetaceae > Kitasatospora > Kitasatospora sp. NPDC051914. The sequence continues at coordinate 7,005 of NZ_JBFAXX010000051.1, read as the reverse complement.
GGTCACCGGGGAGCCTCCGTGCGTGCCGCTCCGCCGGTGGGGCCGGGCTCAGGTCTTGCGGATGCGGGCCCTGCGGGTACGGGCCCTGCGGGCGTGGGAGCGGGAGCGGCGGGGAGGAGGACGGGGGTCAACCGTCGGTCGCGGCGAGGTAGGCGGCGGCCAGCTGGGGCGAGCCCTCGACCGCCCAGCCGTGGCCGATCGCCGTGACGTCGAGCTCGCGGCCGCCGGGGAGCACCACCAGCGGGCGGTCGTGTTCGTCGAGCCGCCAGGCCGTGCCGGGGACGGTGCGGTGCAGCACCGTGCCGAGGTAGAGGCCCGCGTCGTTGCCCAGCCACTCGGAGACCTCCGGATCGTCGCGCCAGCGCGGCAGCAGCTGGTCGAGGTCGGTCAACGACGACACCCCGTCGTCGAGCTGCACGCCCGACTCGCCGGCCAGCTCGCGCAGCAGCCCGCACTCGGCGAGCAGGTCGGCCATCGTCGCCTCGTCCGGCTGCGGTGGGGTGCCGTCCGGACGGCGGCCGTGTCGGGCGCGCCACCGGTCCATGAACCCGATTCCCATCCCTCCAGCCTGACAGGGCGACCGGGTCGGTGCAGCCGCCACCCGCCGACCGCGCACAGCGGCGGACGGCGGGCGGCAGCGGCAGGCAGCGGGCAGCCGGGGGCGGCAGCGGGAGCAGGATGCACCGGGTGGTCGGCCAGGCCGGCCGGGCCCTGTGCTCAGCCGACCGCCAGGGGCAGCCCGAGATGGGTCCTGGACAGCTCCTGGACGCCCCCGCCGTCGATCAGGTGGATGCGCCGGTAGCCCTCCTCGGCCGCCAGGTCGAGTGCGGCCTCCCCGAACCGGCCGGTGGTGAGGCGCAGCCCGCGCTCGGCACCCTCCTCACGGACCGCCTCGGCCAGGGTGCGGAGCTCCTCCTCGGCCACCGGCTCGGTGTTGCGGGACGCCCACACCACCCAGCGGCCCGGCAGGGCGCTGTCCGGTGCGCCCTCGGCGGTGGCGACCAGCCCGGCCGGACCGCGCAGCCGCACGCTCCACGCGGCCAGGCCCCCGCGGGTCAGCAGCTCCCGGACGAGCTGCGCGAACTCGTTGGGCGACAGCTCGGCCGCGGACGGCACCGTCGAACCCGCCGTGCCATTGGGCACCACCGGCAGCGGCCCGTACGGGTCCGGCGTGACCACGGCGGACAGCTCGCGCAGCCGGACGAGCGCCTCGTCCTGCTCGGCATCGGCGTAGATCCCCTGGACCAGTTCGTCGTCCTCGTCGCCCGGCACGGTTGCGCCGACCGGCTCGGCCACCAGACGGGTGCGGGCGAGTGCGTCCCGGTCGGCGTCCACGCTGAGCAGGCAGACCGGGGCGGCGCCGGGCCGACGCAGCCAGCCGTTGAACACGACACCGGCAAGGATCTCGTCGGTGTCGACGGCGTCGGCGGCCTGCAGGGCGCGCAGGGCGAGGCGGGCGGCGAGCCGCAGGTAGTCGGAGGCGCGGTCGGCGGGGGCCCGCGGCACGGGCTCGGGCTCGCCGCCGTCGCCGAGGCGGTATCCGGAGAGCGAGGGCACCACGTCGAGCGGCGGCAGGTCGAGATCGAGGACGGCCGTCCTGGTGAGCGGGCGGAACAGCGCCCGGCAGGGGGCGGGGAGGTCCCGGGTGGTGGCTTCGGCGGCGGCCAAGGCGCGCTCCAGCAGCGACTCCACGGCGGCCGGTTCGGACAGCCGGTAGGCGCGCCGACACTCCTCCAGGCTCTGGTTGTACTCCTGGACGGCCCGGGCCCGGGCCTGCTCGGCCTGCTCGTGGGCGCTCCGGGCGGCCCTGGTCTCGGCCGCGGCGCCCTCGGCCTGCCGGGCGCGCCACTCGCGGAGGTCGCGCTGGTGGCGCAGCCGGGCCTGGGCGAGTTCGCGCTGGTAGCCGGAGTCGAGCAGCCGGCGGGAGGCCGGCTCGTCGGGGTCGGCGGCGGGCGGCTCTGCCGGGGCGTAGTCGGCCCAGCGCGGCTCGGCCTCGGCGGGGTGGTCGTCGGTGCCCGCCGGGAAGGGCCGCGGTTCGTAGGTGCGCAGCTGGCTCTCGAAGTCCATGGCGGAGACCGGCAGTGCGGCCCTGCGGAGCAGGTCGGCGAGGTGCTCGTGCTGGGCCCGCACGGTGAGCGTCCGATGGTGGGTCAGGGCGGCTGCGCGGCCGTGCGCGGCAACCACGTCCTCCTCCGGCGCCCCGCCAGAGGTTTCGGAGGGTGCGTCGGCGAAGGCATCGACGGGGGCTTCGGCCCCGAGGTCCCGGAAGAGTGTGGCGAGGAATCCGGCCTGCAGCGGTGCGGGTGCCTCCTGGACGGGTTGGGTGCCGGATGCCCGGGCCGACGGGACGGCGTCCGGGCGGCTGTCGGGTGAATGCTGCATCAGCGGTCGATCCCCCACTACGTCACTGCGCGTCCGGCGAGGCCGCGTGGGCCCGGACCAGCCCGCACGCGCTCGCAGGGGTCGCTCGGCCACGGCCCCCGTCCAGCATTGTCCACCGTTCGGATGCACGGGTCAGCCAACACTTGCGAGTTGGCCAGGTGGGCGTCCCGTCCCACTCACCCGACGGGGTGTCTGCGGGACGGGACGCTGCGAGGGTGACGCCCGGTGCGGGGGCGCGGACCGACGGCGGTCGGGGCCGGCAAGGGGTCAGCTCGGAAGGGGTCGGCTCGGAAAGGGAGTCGGGTTGGCAACGGGGTCGGTTCGGTAGGGGGTCCGTTCGGTGGGGAGGGCCGGGCCGGACGGTCAGTTGGTCCGGGTGTTGGTCAGATGCTGGCCGATGTAGCCGACATAGATGCGCCCACTGCCGGAACAGTCGTCGAGGTAGTGCAGCCGCGGAGCCGTGGAACCGCCGCCGATCCGCAGGTGGGCGCCCATGAACGCGCGCCGCGAGACATCCACGCAGGACGGCACCGGGAGCATCCGCTCACGCTTCCACTTGGCATGGCTCTCGACCGTACGGGACTCCCAGCGGACCGCTTTGCGCGGCGGGAAGTGGTGGCATCCCGGCGGTGTGTGTTCGCACCACTGCTTGAAGTCGCCGCCGGCCTCTCCGCGGACGGCCGCGGCTGCGTACTCCTGAAGGGCCGTCAGGCCGTCCCAGGTGAGCCTCGCCCAGCCGGCGCCGTCGGGCTGGCCGTCCAGGGCGATCGTCTCCTTCTCGTCCCCGGTGAATTCCAGCAGCGGGAACTCCGCGAACCGGCCGACCAGCTCGCCGAAGCTGGCGGGAAAGATGCCCTTGTCCGCCGAGGCGTCCATCGACAGCCTGGCGAACTCCGCGTGGGCCGGGGCGATCAGGGCAGCGGCCGGCGGGAGTCCGGGCCCGGCACCCGCCGCGGCGAGCGGAGCGGGCACGGAACACAGCCGCCCGCCGGAGCGGCCCGGCCGCTGCACGGTGCGGCGGCGGCGCTGCTCGTCGGCCCGGGTGCGCGGCCCTTCGCTGCCGGGCTTCGGACGGACCGGGCGACGGAACTCCTCCGGCACGACCAGCGGGGGGATCGCGGCGAGCGGTGCCGGCCGGGGCAGTTCGGCTGCGATCCGGCGGGGCTCGCGGGCGAGCAACGCGGCCGCCCGCCTGGTGTCCTCCTGCATCCGCTGCCTGGCGAGCACCTGGTGGCGGCCGGCGTCGGCCCGGGAAGCAGGGTCGACCTCGGGGAGGAAGGTGCGCACCGCTCCGCCGTACACCTTGTGGTACTCGAACGCGACGTTGAACAGCGGCAGTGCGGCATGGTCGAGGACGTACAGCGAGGCAAGACCCGTCACCTGCTGCAGGACGGGCCGGACCTGCTCGGCCAGCCACTCCTCCAGCGGAGTGGAGGTGGGCACGCTCACCACCACGGCGGCCAGGCGGCGCTCCGGGTCGCAGAGACGGTCGATCAGGTCGTCCACCTCTGCGGGTGTCACGACGGCCGGTTGGGCGGTGAGGGCTGCCGGACCGTCGGTGGCATCCAGCAGCGGAAGCAATATCCGGGCGACCTCCGGCACGGGCACCCTGCCGGGGCCGCTGAGCTGTGAGCCGGACGCGAGGTACTCGGCCTCCAGGCGGAGCACGACGCCTTCGGCGGCGCCGTCGGCTCCCGTGCCGGCCGCATCGGCGGTGCAGCCGGAGGCGAGGGTGATGGTCAGCAGGTGGGTGCGGTGCGGGCCGGCGGGGGTGCGCAGCCTGCGGTGGGCGTAGTGGCCGGTGGCAGGGGGCTGATCGGAACCACGGGGCGCGGGTGCCGTCGCGGCTTCGGGGGTGTCAGTGATGGGCGAGGGAACGGCGGCCGGACCGGCAACGAGCAGGCGCCCGGTATCCCGGTCGAGCAGCACCCGTTCGCCGAGTCTCAGGCGTTCGGCGCCCGGGCCGCGGGCGGCCGACGGCTCGTCGTGGCCTTCCTGTTTGAGCCAGGCGGCGAGCGCCTCGTCCACCAGGGCCACGACGTCGTCGAAAGGCAGCGGCGTGGCGACGGTCATCCGGTAGGGGGTTGCGCGGTCGGACGGGGCGGCCTGGCGGGGCAGGCCCTGCGTGTCGGCCGATCGGCGGGTTTCGGCTGGTCGGCCGGAGGTCGGGGCGTGGTCGGAAGTCATGCTCGGTACCTCCCGTGGTGCGGTGGGGTCTGCGGTCCTCCATCGATGGGTGGGTTGTCCGGCATCGGCCGGCGGGTGCCGGCGCGACGTCCTTGTGCTGGAAACGGAAGGGCCCGGAGCGGAAGTTCCGCCTCCGGGCATGGTTAATTCGTTCGAGTGTCACTCGATCGGAAACTCGATGTGGCTCCACCCCGCCGGAACCGCCTCCGAGGCACCGCCGGTGGCCTCCGCCAGCCAGGCGTGAAAGTCCGTCACCCCGGCCTCGGGGACGCCGACTTCGATCCGCACCCCGGCGGCCTCGTACGCCAGGTCGCGGACCTCGTAGCCGGCGGCGCGGAGATCGTTCCCGAGCCGCCCGGCCCTGGTGTGATCGGCGGACACCTCGAAGAGCGCGACCGGGCGGCGCTCCAGCAGCCCGACCGCGTCCACCGCCTCGGACACCGCGCTGCCGTAGGCCCGCACCAGCCCGCCCGCGCCGAGCTTGATGCCGCCGAAGTAGCGGGTCACCACGGCCACCGTGTCGGTCAGTCCCCGTCGGCGGAGCACCTCGAGCATCGGCACGCCCGCCGTACCGCTCGGCTCGCCGTCGTCGTTGGAGCGCTCGCGCCGCTGCTCGTCACCGACCACGAAGGCGGTGCAGTTGTGCCGGGCGTCCCAGTACTCCTTGCGGACGGCCGCGATGAAGACCTGGGCCTCGTCCTCGTCGGCGACGCGTGCGAGGTGGCAGATGAAGCGGGACTTCTTGATCTCGATCTCGTGGCTGCCGGAGCCCCGGACGGTCAGGTACGGCTTCGGGCTGGGCTGCGACATGGCGCGGCAGGTCTCCGGAGGGGCGGGCGGGGCGGGCGCGGTGCGCCTGCGCATGGCCCAGCTAGCCTAACCGCCGGGGTCCCGCGCCCCGCCGCCCCGGGATGGGGTCAGCGTCCGGCGAGGGCGTCCAGCGCGGCCCGGTCGAGGCCGGTGAGCCGGGTGACCTCGGACGGGTCGACCGCCCCGCAGTCCAGCCCGCGCAACAGGTAGCCGCTGAGGGCACGGGCGGTGGCCGGCTCGTCCATCACGTCGCCGCCGGACTTGGCCACGTAGGCGGCGAGCCGGACGGAGGCCGCCTCCAGGCCCTCGCGGTAGAAGGCGTAGACCGCGGCGTACCGGGTGGGCAGGTGGGCGGGGTGCATGTCCCAGCCTTGGTAGTAGGCGCGGGCCAGCGAGCGGCGGACGAGGCCGTGGTGCAGCCGCCAGGCCGCGTGGACCTGCTCGGTGGAACCGGTCGGAACGACGTTGGTGGAGCCGTCCGACAGCCGCACGCCCGTGCCCGCCGCGGCGACCTGCATCACGGCCTTGGCGTGGTCGGCCACCGGGTGGTCCATGCTCTGGTAGGCGGCGCTGACCCCGCAGGCCGCGCTGTAGTCGAAGGTGCCGTAGTGCAGGCCGGTGGCACGGCCCTCGGCAGCGTCGATCATCCGGGCGACGGTGGCGCGGCCGTCCGGGCCGAGGATCGCCTGGGTGGTCTCGATCTGGATCTCGAAGCCGAGCCGCCCGGCCGGCAGGCCCGCCCGCTGCTCGAAGTCCTCCAGCAGCCGGACGAGCGCGGTGACCTGCTCCGCGTAGGTGACCTTCGGCAGGGTGAGCACGAGACCGTCGGGCAGCCCGCCCTCGGCGAGGAGCGTGGCCAGGAACAGCTCCAGCGTGCGGATGCCCCGGTCGCGGACGGCCGCCTCCATGCACTTGATCCGGATACCGATGTACGGCGGGGCGCTGTCCGCGGCCACTGCCGCGGCGACCAGGCGGGCGGCCCGGACGGCGGCCTCGTCCTCCTCGGCGTCCGGGCGCGGACCGTAGCCGTCCTCGAAGTCGACCCGGAGGTCCTCGACGGGCTCGCGCTCCAGCTTGGCCCGGACCCGGGCGTGCACATCGGCGAGCAGCCCGTCCGCCGGGACGCCCAGCGCCCGGGCGAGCTGCTCGGGGGTCGCAGCGTGCGTGTCGAAGGCCTCCAGGGCCTGCCGGCCCCAGTCGCGTACGGTGTCGGCGCCGAAGGCGTCGGCCGGGACGTAGACGGTGTGGACGGGCTGCCGGCTGCCCGAGTCGCCGGGGTAACGGCGGGCCAGCTCGGCGTCGACCGGCGCCAGCAGTGCCGCCACGGCGGCGCGCGCCGCCTCGGAGAACGAGGGCCCGCCCGCGGGCACGGTGCCGTCCAGCTCGACCTGGGCCATCAGAACTCCTCCACGACGCGCCGGAGCAACACCGCAACGACGCTTCAACAAATTGTTGATGTGAAAGTAGTGTCAGCGGCGGCAAGGCGTCAATGCCGGCCCACCAGACGGACGCGTCCTGCCACCCCCGGGGGGGGCGGCCGCGCCCCGGCGCAGCAGGGCGGCCCGCCCCCGCGCGCCTAACCCCCGCCCCCCCCCCCCCCCCCCGGGCGGCCCCCCCCAACCCCAT
>NZ_JBFAXX010000050.1:0-67243 GCF_040680995.1 Kitasatospora sp. NPDC051914 | reverse complement strand
GCCGATCCCCCCAACCCCGCGCCGCGGGGTGTTCACGCGCCGTGGCCCGCCGGGCCCGAGGAGACTCGGGCCGGCCGGACCTGGCGGGGTCGCGTCCGGTCAGCGCTTGCCGGACGGACGGCCCTTGGAGCGCGAGCGGCCGACCGGCTGGTTGCGCGGGCCGACCATGCCGGCCGGGACCTCCTCGCCGTCCTCGGCGCCCTGCGGCGCGTCGGCGGCCTCCGCGGCCTTGGCGTCGGCGGCGCGGCGCTGGGCGACGCGCTTGGCGAGCGCCCGCATCTCCGGGGTCTGCTCCTTGAGCTGCGCGAGCAGCGGGGTGGCGACGCAGATCGACGAGTACGCGCCGGCCGCCAGACCGATGAACAGCGCGAGCGAGATGTCGTTCAGCGTGCCGGCGCCGAGCATGCCGCCGCCGATGAACAGCAGGGCGGCGACCGGGAGCAGGGCGACCACGGTGGTGTTGATCGAGCGCACCAGGGTCTGGTTGAGACCGTGGTTGGCGGCCTCGCTGTAGGTGCGCTTGTTCTGCTTGGTGATGCCCCGGGTGTTCTCCTTCACGGTGTCGAAGACGACGACCGTGTCGTAGAGCGAGTAGCCGAGGATCGTCAGGAAGCCGATCACCGTACCGGGGGTGACCTCGAAGCCCACCAGGGCGTACACGCCGATGGTGATCAGGAGGTCGTGGATCAGCGCGACCAGGGCGGCCAGCGCCATCCGCCACTCGAAGGCGATCGCGAGGTACACGGTGACCAGCACCATGAACACGATCAGGCCGAGCAGGGCCTTCTGGGAGATCTGCTGGCCCCAGGAGGGGCCGATCACCTGGGCGTCGATGTCCTTGGTGGGGACGCCGATCTCCTTGGAGAGCTCCTGGGAGAACGCCGGGCCGCTGATCTTCTCCTCGGAGCTGACCTGGATGCGGATCTTGCCGTCGCCGGTCTTCTGGACCTGCGGGGTGGTGTCACCGGCGATCTTGTTGGCGGCGTCCTGCGCCTGGGAGACCGACAGGCCGGCCTTCTCGACGGTGTAGACCGAGCCGCCCTTGAACTCGATGCCCAGGTGCAGGCCCATCGCCAGGCCGATCGCCGCGACGAGGACGATGACGCCCGAGATGGAGTACCAGATCTTGCGCTTGCCGACGAAGTCGAAGCTGACCTCGCCCTGGTAGAGCCGGTGGCCGATGTTCCGAAGGGACATGGCGTCAGGCCTCCTTGGGGGCGTTGGCGGAGGAACGGCGACGGCTGCCGCGGATCGGCGGGCGGGCGCCGAGCCGCTTGGGGTCGAGACCGGACCAGGGGTGGCCGTTCGCGAAGAACTTCCGCCGCGCCAGCAGGGTGATCAGCGGCTTGGTGAACAGGAAGATCACCACGATGTCGAGCAGCGTGGTCAGGCCGAGCGTGAACGCGAAGCCCTGGACCTTGCCGACCGAGACGATGTACAGCACCGCGGCACACAGGAACGACACGAAGTCGGAGACCAGGATGGTGCGGCGGGCGCGCGGCCAGGCGCGCTGGACCGCCGGGCGCAGCGGGGCGCCGTCGCGGACCTCGTCGCGGATGCGCTCGAAGTAGACGATGAAGGAGTCCGCGGTGATGCCGATGGCGACGATGGCGCCGCAGACGGCCGGCAGGTTCAGCGCGAAGCCGATGCTGCTGCCGAGCAGGCACATGATCGCGTAGGTGAGGATCGCCGAGACGACCAGACCGCCGATGGAGACCAGGCCCAGGCCGCGGTAGTAGACCAGCGAGTAGACGACCACCAGGACGAGGCCGATCGCACCGGCGATCAGGCCGGCCTGCAGCTGGTCGCCGCCGAGCTGCGGGGAGACGGTGGTGACGTCGCTCATGTCGAAGGTCAGCGGCAGCGCGCCGTAGCTCAGCACGTTGGCGAGGCCCTTGGCGTCGTCCTGGGTGAAGCTGCCGGAGATGGTGGCCGAGCCGCCGGTGATCGACTGGCTGACGTACGGGTGGGAGACCACCTTGCCGTCCAGGACGATGGCGAACTGGTTGGCCGGGGAGGCCTGGGTGGCGAGGGTGCCGGTGGTGCTCGCGAAGGCCTTGGAGCCGGTGTCGTTGAACGACAGGTCGACCTGCCAGCCGCCGGCGCGCTGGGTGTCGTACAGGGCCTGCGCCTTGGAGACGTCGGAGCCGTTCACGGCGACCGGGCCGAGCGCGAACTTGTACCAGACGCCCTGCTCCTTGTCGTAGGAGCAGCCGACCGCGTTCTTCTTGGGGTCGGTCTGGTAGTCCTTGCGCTGCTCCGGCTTGGAGCAGTCCAGCGCGGCGAACTGCTGCTGGACGTCGGCGGGGACGGTGCCCTGGGTGAGCGCGGCGGTGAGCTGCTCGGGGCTCAGGCTGGTCGGCGCGGACGGGGTCGCGCTGCCGCTCGGGGCGGCGGCGGCCGAGCCGGAGGCGGTGGCGGACGGCGAGGCCGAGGCGGTCGGGTCGGCCTTCAGCGCGTCGCTGACGGCGCGGCCGGCCTTGCTGGCGCTCGCGGACGGCTTGGCCGACGGGCTGGCCGAGGTGCCGGTCGCGGCCGCCGAGGAGCCGGCGGACGGGCTCGCGGAGCCGGACGGCGAGGGCGAGCCGGTGTTCAGCGCCGAGGGGTCGACACCGGTGGGCGCGAGGGCGACCACGGGACGGAAGTAGAGCTTGGCAGTCGTGCCGATCTGCTCGATCGCCGCCTGCTTGTCACCGCCATTGGGGATGTTGACGATGATGTTGCTGTCGCCCTGGGTCTGGACCTCCGCCTCGGAGACGCCCATACCGTTGACGCGCTTCTGGATGATGCCGGTCGCGATGTCCATGTTGGACTTGTTGATCGCGGCCTTGTCATCCGACTTCGCGGTCAGGGTGACACTGGTGCCACCGGCGAGGTCGATTCCGAGACGGGGCGTCTTGTCGCCCGTCCAGAACATGAGGGCGACCAGGCCGACGGCGACCACCAGGATCAGGGCCAGCGCCCGCCCCGGGTAGCCGTCGCGCTGGCGCGACTTGGGTGTTGCCACCTTGCTCGTTTCTCCCTGTCCATGCCGCCGCGGGCCGCGCCCCGGTCCGGCGCGTGGCGGGACGGGGGACGACGGCGCAGGGCGGCCCTGAGATCATGTGGGCCGGCGGCCGGGTGCCGCACGGCCTGAGTGAGCCCGACCGTACTACTTGGTCTCGGGGGTCTCGCCGTCGGCGGGGGCGCCGTCCGAGTCCTTGGCGAGGCTGAGGGGCTTGTCGGCGTCCTCGGCCTCGATCGGCTCCTCGTCGGCGGGGCGGCCGTTGATGATCGCGTCGTACTCGAGCGGCTCGAGGACGGCGGCGATGGCGCCCTTGGTGTAGTGGGTCACCACGCCCGGGGCGATCTCGAGCTCGACGGTCTCGTCGTTCACCGCCTTGACCTGGGCGTACATACCGCCGATCGTCCGCACGCCGGCGCCCGGCTGGAGGGTCGCCTGCATCGACGCCTGCTGCTGCTGCCGCTTCTTCTGCGAGCGGAACATCAGGAAGATCGCGACGATCGGGAGGATGAGGATGATGAGATTAGCCACAGCCAGGGTCCTTTGCGGGCCGCCTCGCCCGGCGGCCTGGTATACGTCGGCCCGTCGGTCGAGAGGGGCGGTCCGGCGGAGTCTAGGCGACCCGCACTGTACGGACAACGCCAAGCATGCCAGTGTGCCGCCGAAAGTGGCGACCCTTGGCATGCCCTCGTTTTTCGGCTGTCGGTTACAGGCCGTCCGGGAACAAAACCGCCTGGTCCGTCGTCTTCACGCCGCCGGCCTGCGCGGGAGGCGCCATTCCGAGGTGCCGCCAGGCGGCGGCGGTGGCGATCCGGCCGCGCGGGGTGCGGGCGAGCAGGCCCTCCCGGACGAGGAACGGCTCGGCGACCTCCTCGACCGTCTCGGCCTCCTCCCCCACCGCGACGGCCAGGGTGGACAGGCCGACCGGGCCGCCGCCGAACAGCCGCAGCAACGCGTCCAGCACCGCGCGGTCCAGCCGGTCCAGGCCACGGGCGTCGACCTCGTACACGGCCAGGGCCTGCGCGGCGATCTCCCTGCTGACCCGGCCGTCGTGCCTGACCTGCGCGTAGTCGCGGACGCGGCGCAGCAGGCGGTTGGCGATGCGCGGGGTGCCGCGGGAACGGCCGGCGATCTCGGCGGCGCCGTGCGGGTCGATGTCGACGTCGAGCAGGGTGGCGGAGCGGTGGACGACGCGCTGCAGCTCGGCCGGGGCGTAGAACTCCATGTGGCCGGTGAAGCCGAAGCGGTCGCGCAGCGGCGGGGGCAGCAGGCCGGCCCGGGTGGTGGCGCCGACCAGGGTGAACGGGGGCAGCTCCAGCGGGATGGCGGTGGCGCCGGGGCCCTTGCCGACGATGACGTCGACCCGGAAGTCCTCCATCGCCATGTAGAGCATCTCCTCGGCGGGCCGGGACATCCGGTGGATCTCGTCGAGGAACAGCACCTCGCCCTCGCTCAGCGAGGAGAGGATGGCGGCGAGGTCGCCGGCGTGCTGGATGGCGGGGCCGGAGGTGATCCGGATCGGGGCGCCGAGCTCGGCGGCGATGATCATCGACAGGGTGGTCTTGCCGAGCCCGGGCGGGCCGCTGAGCAGCACGTGGTCGGGGGCGGTGCCGCGCTGGCGGGCGGCCTGCAGCACCAGGGAGAGCTGTTCGCGGACGCGCTCCTGGCCGATGAACTCCTCGAGCAGCTTGGGGCGCAGTGCCGCCTCGACCGCCTGGTCCTCGCCGTCGGCGGCCGCGCCGACCAGCCGGTCGGCGCCCGGGCGGTCGGCGGGGTCGGTGTCGTACGGGCTCATCGGGACTGGCTCCAATGTCGACATGACGACTGGTCGTCAGATGGTCAAAGCGTCGGCGGTCGGGGGTGCGGCTGCCCGGTCAGCGGGCCCGGTTCAGGCCGCGCAGGGCGGCCCGGAGCAGGGCGCCGATGTCCGGGACGGCCTGGGCCTCGGCCTCGGGGGCGACCGCGGCCACGGCCTCGTCGGCCTCGCGGGGAGCGTAGCCCAGGCCGACCAGCGCGGCGTGCAGCTGCTCGTGCCACGGGGCCGGGCCGGCCGCGGCGGGCTTCTGCGCGGGCACCGTGCCGAGCGGGGCGCCCAGCTTGTCCTTGTACTCCAGCAACAGTTTGGCCGCCTTGGCCTTGCCGATGCCGGGGACGGCGATCAGGGCCTTCTCGTCGCCGCCGGCGACCGCGGCGCGCAGTGCGTCCGGGCTGTGCACGGCGAGCATCGCCTGGGCGAGCCGCGGGCCGACCCCGGGCGCGGCCTGAAGGATCTCGAACAGGCCCCGCTCGTCGTCGTCGGCGAAACCGTACAGGGTGAGCGAGTCCTCCCGGACGACCAGCGAGGTGGCGAGCCGGGCGCTCTCGCCGAGCCGCAGCCCGGCCAGGGTGTTCGGGGTGCACTGGACGGCCATGCCGACCCCGCCGACCTCGACGACGGCCGTGCCGGCCGCGATGTGGGCCACCGGGCCCTGGACGAAGGCGATCATCGGCGGTACTCCTGACGTGCGGCGGAACGGCGGGCCGGGGGCGCGGCGGGCGCGGGTGCGGCCTTGGCGAGTGCGGCGGCGATCCGGCTCTGGGCGCCGCCGCGCCAGATATGGCAGATGGCGAGGGCCAGGGCGTCCGCCGCGTCGGCCGGCTTGGGCGGGGCGTCCAGCCGGAGCAGGCGCTGCACCATGGCGGTGACCTGCGCCTTGTCGGCGCGGCCCGAGCCGGTGACGGCCGCCTTGACCTCGCTCGGGGTGTGCAGGGTGACGGGGATGCCGCGGCGGGTGGCGCAGAGCATGGCGACCGCACTGGCCTGCGCGGTGCCCATCACGGTGCGGACGTTGTGCTGGGCGAAGACCCGCTCGACGGCGACCAGGTCAGGCGTGTGCTCGTCCAGCCACTGCTCCAGGCCCTGCTCTATCCGCAGCAGCCGCACGCCGATCTCCGCGTCGGCGGGGGTGCGCACCACGCCGACGCCGACCATCCGCAGCGGCAGGCCGGGGGCACCCTCGACCACGCCGACGCCGCACCTGGTCAGCCCCGGGTCCACGCCCAGTACCCGCACTCCGCACCCGTCTTCCGTCTCGTCACCCGTGATCCTCCGCAGGGTACCGGGCGGCACCGACAACGCCCGCGCCACCGCACCCGAACACGCCGCCGCCCGGCAGTCGCGAGACTGCCGGGCGGCGGAGGAGCGGCGGGATCAGGCGTCGAGCTCGGCCATGATCTCGTCGGAGACGTCGAAGTTGGCGAAGACGTTCTGCACGTCGTCGCTGTCCTCGAGGGCGTCGATCAGCTTGAAGATCTTGCGGGCGCCGTCGGCGTCCAGCTCGACCTGCACGCTGGGCACGAAGTTGGCCTCGGCCGAGTCGTAGTCGATGCCGGCGTCGACCAGCGAGGTGCGGACGGCGACCAGGTCGGTGGCCTCGGAGATGATCTCGTAGGACTCGCCGAGGTCGTTGACCTCCTCGGCGCCGTGGTCGAGGACGACCTCGAACAGCTTGTCCTCGTCCACGCCGTCGGCCTTGGGAACGATCACGACGCCCTTGCGGGTGAACATGTAGGACACCGAGCCCGGGTCGGCCATCGAGCCGCCGTTGCGGGTCATCGCGACGCGCACGTCGGAGGCGGCGCGGTTGCGGTTGTCGGTGAGGCACTCGATGAGGACGGCCACGCCGTTCGGGCCGTAGCCCTCGTACATGATGGTCGAGTAGTCCGCGCCGCCGGCCTCGGCACCGGAGCCGCGCTTGACGGCCCGGTTGATGTTGTCGATCGGGACGGAGCTCTTCTTCGCCTTCTGGATGGCGTCGTACAGCGTGGGGTTGCCGGCCGGGTCGCCACCGCCGGTGCGCGCCGCCACCTCGATGTTCTTGATCATCTTGGCGAAGAGCTTGCCGCGCTTGGCGTCGATCACGGCCTTCTTGTGCTTGGTGGTAGCCCACTTAGAGTGGCCGGACATCGCCAGCTCCTTTACGTCGCCAAAGGGAAATGAACAGAGGAGATCTTACCGGTGTCGTCACCGGAGGGTGGCACACGGTCAGCGCGCCGCCCGCCGGACTCAGCGCAGGGCGTCCTCGACCATGCGCACGAAGTACTCGTGCACGCGGTGGTCGCCGGTGAGCTCGGGGTGGAAGGAGGTCGCCAGCAGGCGGCCCTGCCGGACGGCCACGATGCGGCTGTCCGGGCCGTCGGCGGCCGGCACCTCGGCCAGCACCTCGACGCCCGCGCCGACCGACTCGACCCACGGGGCGCGGATGAACACGCCGTTGACCGGCGCACCCTCCAGGCCGCGGAAGTCGATGGCCGACTCGAAGGACTCGTTCTGCCGGCCGAAGGCGTTGCGGCGCACCGTCATGTCGATGCCGCCGACCGTCTCCTGGTCGTCCCGCCCGTCGAGGATCTTGTCGGCCAGCATGATCATGCCGGCGCAGGTGCCGTAGACCGGCATGCCGTCGGCCACCCGGGTCCGCAGCGGGTCCATCACGCCGAAGAGCAGCGCCAGCTTGGACATGGTGGTGGACTCGCCGCCGGGGATCACCAGCGCGTCCACCTCGGCCAGCTCCTCGGCCCGGCGCACCGGGCGGGCGACCGCGTCGGCGGCGGCCAGCGCGATCAGATGCTCGCGGACGTCGCCCTGCAGGGCGAGGACGCCGATGGTCGGGGTGCTGCTGGACACGGTGGTTACCTCTTCGGTCGTGGCGGGGGGACGTGCACCGGCCCGCCGCGCGGACGGGCTGCGGGGCGGGCCGGCGTGGCGGGGGGGGGGGGGCTTACCAGCCGCGGTTGGCGTAGCGCTCGCTCTCCGGCAGGGTGTCGCAGTTGATGCCGACCATGGCCTCGCCGAGGTTGCGGGAGGCGTCGGCGATGATCTTCGGGTCGTCGAAGAAGGTGGTGGCCTTGACGATCGCGGCGGCGCGCTTGGCCGGGTCGCCGGACTTGAAGATGCCGGAGCCGACGAAGACGCCCTCGGCGCCGAGCTGGCGCATCAGCGCGGCGTCGGCCGGGGTGGCCACACCACCGGCGGAGAACAGCACGACCGGCAGCTTGCCGAGCTCGGCGACCTCCTTGACCAGCTCGTACGGGGCGCGGAGCTCCTTGGCGGCGGCGTACAGCTCGTTGTTGTCGAAGCCGCGGAGCTTGGCGATCTCGTTCTTGATCTGGCGCAGGTGGCGGACGGCCTCGACCACGTTGCCGGTGCCGGCCTCGCCCTTGGAGCGGATCATGGCCGCGCCCTCGGCGATGCGGCGCAGGGCCTCGCCGAGGTTGGTGGCGCCGCAGACGAAGGGGGTGGTGAAGGCCCACTTGTCGGAGTGGTTGACCTCGTCGGCCGGGGTGAGGACCTCGGACTCGTCGATGTAGTCGACACCGAGCGACTGGAGGACCTGGGCCTCGACGAAGTGGCCGATGCGGGACTTGGCCATGACCGGGATGGAGACCGCGGAGATGATCTCCTCGATCATGTTCGGGTCGGACATCCGGGCCACGCCGCCGTCCTTGCGGATGTCGGCGGGCACGCGCTCCAGGGCCATGACCGCGACGGCACCGGCGTCCTCGGCGATCTTCGCCTGCTCGGCGTTGACCACGTCCATGATCACACCGCCCTTGAGCTGCTCGGCCATGCCGCGCTTGACCCGGGCGGTGCCGATCTGCGGCTGGTCTGCGGTGATGGGGGTGGTGGACACGTAAGACCTCACTCGAAGATGAACCAGTGCTATCGACTTATCGTAGGCCCGGAACGCCCCTTACCGATGCGCCATACAGTCCACCGGCAAGGTCCGGGCACGACAAACAGTAGCCGTTCAGGCCGGGGCCCCTTCGGGAGTGAGCGCCGCGGGCGGCTCGTCGTCCATCTCGAAAGCCATCGGGAACGGCGCGCGCCCCGCCAGCCGGAAGTACCGCACCAGCCGGTGCTCGCGCACCGCACGGGCCGCCCGCACCGCGTCGTTGTGGAAGCGCCGCGCCATCGGCACCCGGCGCACCGCGGCCGTGAGATCCGTCACGGCCTCCTTGCCGCCCGGTGCCTCCAGCAGCACCGCGACCTGCTCCGGCTCGGCGAACACCGCGCGCAGCGCCAGGCTCAGCTCGCTCTCCGCCACTTCGCGGTGCTCGTCCTCGGCCTGCCGCGCGGCGTGCGAGGCCTCGTACAGCAGCAGCGAGGCGGCCGGGTCGAGCAGCGAGGAGGTGGCCAGCTCCTGCGCCACCGAGGCCCGGCGCACCAGTTGGGCGTCGAGCGAGGCCCGGGCCGCGTCGATCCGCGCGTGCAGGCGGTCCAGCCGCCCCGCCGTCCAGCTCAGATACATCGCGAACAGCACGACGGCCAGGGCGGCCCAGATCCAGGTAGTCACGGCCGGTCAGGCTACAGGGCGGCCGAGCGGTAGACGGCGCCGTCCAGCTCCACGACGTTGACGGCCAGGTGCACCGGCCCGGCGCCGACGTGCCGCTTCAGCAGGTCGAGCACCGCCTCGCTGAGTTCCGTCCGGGTCTCCGGGCTGCGCCCGGCGAGGATCTTCAGCTCCAGGTACACCGTGGCGCACGCCGGGTCGCCGTCGCCGACGAAGGTCTCCTCCGCCGCGCGGAACCGGGTCTTGCACGACTCCACCGTGGTGCCGATCACGGCGGCCACCAGCGGGTGCAGCTCCGCTGCGAAGGCCCGCCGGTCGAAGCCGGGGCTCGGGGAGTGGTCGACGGAGATCTGCGGCACGAGGGCCCCTCTTTCCTGGTCCGTGGTCAGTCCCGGGCGGCGAGGCCGAAGCGCTCCCGCCAGCCCACCCGTTCGTCCTCGGCCACCGGCGGCATGCCGTCGGTGACCGTCTCGTACACCGACAGGATGTCCGCGCCGACCGTCTCCCAGTCGAAGCGGCGGACGTGCCGGGAGGCGGCCTCGCGCAGCTCCAGCAGCCGCGCCGGGTCGCCGAGCAGCTTCACCGCGGCGGCGGCCAGCCCGTCGGCGTCCTCCACCGGGAACAGCTCGCCCGCCCGGCCGCCGTCCAGCACCTGCCGGAACGCGTCCAGGTCGCTCGCCAGCACCGGGGCGCCGGCCGACATCGCCTCGACCAGGATGATGCCGAAGCTCTCGCCGCCGGTGTTCGGCGCCACGTACAGGTCGACGCTGCGCAGCAGCCTGGCCTTCTCCTCGTCGCTGACCATGCCGAGGAACTCGACCTGCGCCCGCACCTCGGGGGCCAGACCCTCCACGGCCTCCTCTCGGTCGCCCTTGCCGGCCACCAGCAGCCGGGTGCCCGGCCGCTCCTCGAGGATCCGCGGCAGCGCCGCGAGCAGCGTCGGCAGGCCCTTGCGCGGCTCGTTGATCCGGCCGATGAAACCGATCGTCGCCGCCGAGTCCGTGCCCCCGAGCACCCCGCCCTGCCAGCGCGGGTCGGGCTCGGCGTCGGCGAAGAAGCGCACGTCCACGCCGTTGGGGATGACCACCGCGTCGCCGCCGAGGTGTTCCACCAGGGTGCGCCGGGCGTACTCGCTGACCGCGATCCGGGCGGACATCTTCTCCAGGCCCGGCTGCAGGATCGGCGAGGCCGCGATCATCGCCCGCGAGCGCGGGTTGGAGGTGTGGAAGGTGCCGACCATCGGCCCGGACGCCGACCAGGCGGCCAGCATCGACAGGCTCGGCGAGGACGGCTCGTGCACGTGCAGGATGTCGAAGCGCCCGTCGTGCAGCCAGCGCCGCACCCGGGCCGCCGACAGGATGCCGAAGCTGAGCCGCGCCACCGAGCCGTTGTAGGGCACGGCGACCGCGCGGCCCGCCGAGACGACGTACGGCGGCAGCGCCGACTCGTCCTCGGCCGGCGCCAGCACCGACACCTCGTGGCCCCGCGCGATCAGGTGCTCCGCGAGGTCGCGGATGTGGAACTGCACGCCGCCGGGAACGTCCCAGTCGTACGGGCAGACGATGCCGATCCTCAACTCCGTGCCCCCTCGCCCGCCTGTGCCGCCCGATCGGTGCCGAGGTCGGCCAGCCACAGCTTCTGCAGCATGTGCCAGTCCTCCGCGTGCTCCCGGATGCCCTGCGCCCACACGTCGGCCAGCGCCTGCACCATCGCCGCGGTGCGCTCGCGCTGCTCGCCCTCGGCGGGCGGGACGATCTCCGGGTGGATCTCGGCCCGCATCACCGGGCCGTCGTACCAGAGCGTCACCGGGAAGAGCGCGGCGCCGGTGCGCAGCGCCAGCGCGGCCGGGCCGGCCGGCATCCGGGTCGGCTCGCCGAAGAAGTCGACCTGCTGGCCTGCCGCGGACAGGTCGCGGTCGCCGAGCAGGCAGACCAGCTTGCCCTGGCGCAGCCGCCGGGCGAGGGTGCCGATCACCGACACGTCGGAGCCGGTCAGCGCCAGCACCTCCATGCCCAGGCCCTCGCGGTAGGCCACGAACCGGTCGAACAGCGACTCCGGCTTCAGCCGCTCGGCGACCGTGGTGAAGGGGTAGCCGCCGGCCGAGGCGATCCAGGCGCCGGCCAGGTCCCAGTTGCCCATGTGCGGCAGCGCGAGGACCGCCCCGCGGCCGGCCGACATCGCCTCGTCGAGCTGTTCCAGGCCCTTGACCGGCATCGCGTCGGCGATCCGCTGCAGGCTCCAGGTGGGCAGCCGGAACGACTCCATCCAGTAGCGCATGTACGAGCGCATGCCGGCCCGGGACAGCTCGCGCAGCCGCGCCTCGTCCGCCTCGGGGTGCACCCGCCGCAGGTTGGCCTCCAGCTGCAGCACCCCCTTGCCTCGCCCGCGCCAGACCTTGTCCGCGATCCGCATGAACAGGGCGCGCGCCGCCCGCTCGGGCAGGTGCTTCACCACCGCCCAGCCGAGCGCGTACAGCCAGTCGACCAACCGGTCCTTCACGCCGCCCCCTCGACTCCCGCCGTCTCCCGGTCGGCCTCCTGGGCCTCCCGCCGCACCGTCAGGATGCGCTGCATCACCGTCACCAGGCTGCCCGCCGCGACCACCCACAGGGCGAACGGCAGCAGCCACTCCACGTACGGCAGGCCGAACGCGTGGAGCCCCGCCAGACCGGCCGCGACCAGGCTGATCACCAGCCGCTCGGCCCGCTCGACCAGCCCGGAGACGTCCACCGGGAAGCCCAGGCTCTCACCACGGGCCTTGGTGTACGACACCACCTGGCCGCTTGCCAGGCAGAACACCGCAACGGCGCAGAGCAGGTCGTTGTTCCCGGTGCCCGCGTACCACATCGCCAGACCGCCGAAGATCGCCGCGTCGGCGACCCGGTCCAGCGTGGAGTCCAGGAACGCGCCCCACTTCGAGGAGCGCCCGGCCTGGCGGGCCATGTTGCCGTCGACCAGGTCGGAGAAGATGAAGAGGGTGATGATGATCGTGCCCCAGAAGAACTCCCCGCGGGGGAAGAACACCAGGGCGCCCGCCACCGAGCCGGCCGTGCCGATCAGCGTCACCGCGTCGGGGCTGACGCCCCAGCGCAGCAGCATCGCGGCGAACGGCGTCAGAACACGTGTGAAGAAGGCACGCGCGTATTTGTTGAGCATGGCCTTCCCGACCGCTCCGATCCCACCGGTCTCCGCCCGCGGCCCCTGTGCCGCCGGGCGGCCGAGCGGATCGGCCCGCCCGGCCGGACAATGGTATCCACGCTGATCGCGGGGCTCCGCCGCCCCACGCCCCCGAGCAGCCCGCCGGCCCGACCGGCCCACCACGCACGGCCCCGCGGCACCGCCGCCGGGCCCGTGAGCACCGCTTGTGACCCGCGCGAGCGCGCCGCAGCCACCCGCGAACAGCAGGAGAGCAGCCATGGCGGACCGAGCAGCCACCCACACCGCGGCCCCCACCGTCGAACGACCCGACCGGCTCCGCAACGTCGTCCTCCTCGGCGGCACCGGAGCCGGCAAGACCACCCTCGTCGAGTCCCTCGCGCTGACCGCGGGCGCCGTCACCCGGGCCGGCAGCGTCCCGGACGGCACCACGGTCGCCGACCACGAGGAGATCGAGCACCAGCAGCAGCGCTCCGTGCAGCTCGCCCTGGTCCCGCTCGCCTGGCAGGACTGCAAGATCAACCTGCTGGACGCCCCCGGCTACGCCGACTTCGCCGGCGAGATGCAGGCCGCGCTGCGCGCCGCCGAGGCCGCGCTGCTGGTGGTCTCCGCCACCGACCCGGTCTCCGCGCCCACCCTGGCGCTGTGGCGCGAGGTCCGGCTCCGCAACCTGCCGACCGCGATCGTGCTGACCCACCTCAACGCCGTCCGCGTCCACCTCGACGAGGTGCTCGCCACCCTGCAGGAGGCCCTCGGCGAGGGCCACCCCGACACCGTGCTGCAGCTCCACGACAGCGCCCTGCGGGACGGCCGGCTGCTCGGCTCGGTCGAACTGCTCACCGGCCGCACCTACGGCGAGCCCGGCGACATCCCCGGCATCGAGGAGGACCGCAGCCACCTGGTGGAGGCCATCGCCGGCGAGGACGACGCCCTGCTGGAGCGGTACGTCGCCGGCGAGGAGCTGGACGCCGCCTCGCTGGGCGACGCGCTGCGCCGCGAGTTCCTGGCCGGCGCCGTACACCCGGTGCTCGCCACCGCTCCCCCGGCCGACCCCACCGGCACCGCCCCCGGCGCCGCCGAACTGCTCGACCTGATCGCCGCGGTCTTCCCCTCCCCGCTCGACCGCGCCGACGACATGCCGCCCTGCGACCCGGACGCCCCGCTGACCGCCCAGGTCGTGCACACCGGCGAGGACCCGTACGTGGGCCGGCTCAGCCTCGCCCGGGTGTTCTCCGGCACCCTGCGGCCGGACACCACCCTGCACGTGCCCGGCGGCGCGGACGAGAAGGTCTCCGGCCTGAGCTGCCCGTTCGGCAAGCAGCAGCGGCCCGTCCCGCACGCCCTGCCCGGCGACCTGGTCTGCCTGGCCAAACTGACCGGCGCCCGCACCGGCGACACCCTCACCGAGGGCACCGAGGCCCTCGAACCCTGGCCGCAGCCCGAGGCCCTGCTGCCCGCCGCCGTCGAGGCCCACAGCAAGGCCGACGAGGACAAGCTCGCCCAGACCCTCGGCCGCCTCACCGCCCAGGACCCGGCCCTGCGCGTCGAACAGAACCCGGACACCCACCAGCTGGTCCTCTGGTGCACCGGCGAGGCGCACCAGGCCGTCGTCCTCGACCGGCTGCGCAGCCGGTACGGCGTGCACGTCGACACGGTGGACTACCGGGTCGCCCTCCGCGAGACCTTCGCCGCCAGCGCCACCGGCCACGGCCGGCACGTCAAGCAGTCCGGCGGGCACGGCCAGTACGCGATCTGCGACCTGACCGTCGAACCGCTGCCGGGCGGCGGCTTCGAGTTCGTCGACAAGGTGGTCGGCGGCGCGGTGCCGCGCAACTTCATCCCCTCGGTGGAGAAGGGCGTGCGCGCCCAGCTCGCCCACGGCGTGCTCGCCGGCTACCCGATGGTCGACGTGCGGGTCACCCTCACCGACGGCAAGGCGCACTCGGTGGACTCCTCCGACGCGGCCTTCCAGACCGCGGGCGCACTGGCGCTGCGCGAGGCCGCGGCCAACGGCCGCATCCAGCTCCTGGAGCCGGTCGACGAGGTCCAGGTGCTGCTGCCCGACGAGTACCAGGGCGCCGTGCTCAGCGACCTCTCCGCACGGCGCGGCCACGTGCTCGGCACCGAACCCGGCGGGCCCGGCCTGAGCCTGGTCCGCGCCGAGGTGCCCGAACTCGAACTGGTCCGCTACCCCGTCGAGTTGCGCTCCCTCTCGCACGGCACCGGCCAGTTCTCCCGCAGCTACCTGCGGCACGCCCCGATGCCCCCCAACCTCGCCGCCCGCTACGAACACGCCTCGTAGGAGGACGAGCCAGGGGCGCGGGGGCCACCGCGCCCCTAGCTCTGCCTCTGCCGCCGCCGCGGCATGGCGCAGGCGGGTGTCCCGCCCGGTAGGGCGTGCCGGTTGCGGGCGATCCAGCGGTAGGCGGCTTCGGCGAGCGGCCTGACCGGGGGCAGCGCGAGCACTGCGCCCGCGTACGCCCAGGCGCCGCCGGAGCGCATCAGCAGCCGTGCGACCGCCTGTGCCCCTCCGTACACCCGGCCGCCGGGGGTGACCCACAGCACCTCCAGGCCGGCCCGCTCCTCGGTGACCAGGCCCCGCCCGCCGACCCGGGCGTCCAGCGCCGCGAGGTCCGCGAACTGGTACGGCACGGCCTCCCAGCCGGCCGAGGACAGGCTCGCCCGCGGGTAGCGTTCGGCCCAGGTCACGCAGCTGGTGCAGAAGGCGCAGTCCCCGTCGTAGACCAGTACCGGGTCGTGCGCGATGAACTCGGACATGCCCCGATCCTCCCGCACCCGCGGCCCGCCCCGGCACGCCCGACACCCCGGAGGATCGAACCGGCCGCGAAGTGGGCATGATCCCGGCACGGTACACGGTGTCAACCTGCTGACGCCGGTTCAGACGATCATGCCCACGGGCGGCCGACGGCGCGATAGCCTGCGGCTGACAAGGGGAGATCCAGGGGAGGAGGGGCAGCCGCCGTGACCCAGCTCGACATGACCCCGGGTGCGCAGATACCCCGCACGGACGTCGGCCCGCAGACCGCCGTCACCTCGGCGCTCTCCTCCGCCGCCTACCGCGACGGCAGTTTCCGCGAGCTCGGGGAGAAGCTCGGCGCCAAGCTCAAGGACGGCCGCTTCGAGCTGTTCCGGCCGAGCCTCGGCGAGGCGTTCAGCCGTGCCGTGATCGACCGCACGCTGCCCGCCAAGCGGAATCCGCTGGTGCCGTCGCACGGCACGGACGTCCGCATGGTGGTCGAGCACTGCCTGGCCGCGAACGAGCTCCGCAACGCCCGGGACCGCCAGCTCGCCCTGGTCACCGTCGTCTGCGGGCTGCTCTTCCTGCCCGGTGCGCTGATCTGGCTGGCCGCGTTCCAGGTGCGGGCGCAGCTGAAGAAGACCCACCCCGCCAGGGAGGGCTTCTACGGCACGCTGGCGCTGCTGGCGGCCTGCGGGCTCGCCCTGCTGTTCGCGATCCGTCCGCCGGTCGGCGGCCCCTGGTCGCTGTACTTCCGGCTGATGATGCTCGCGCCGGTGGTCGGCTGGTTCGTCGCCAAGCGGATCTGCCTGCGCAGCACGATCGACCTGCGGGCACGCTGGCAGGCGCTGCTGGACGGCGGCGCGGTGGCGGCCACGGTGCCGCAGGCCGTCCCGCGGGACGACCTCGACCGCAAGGCCACCGACCTGCGGGCCAGCCTGGAGCGACTGACGGCCGAGCAGGAGACCAACATCCACCACTACGCGGGCCGCAAGGGCGTGCTCGGTGCGGGTGCCCGGTGGATCGCGGTGGAGATGAACGAGGACCTGCGGCCGGCCGAGGGCCACGCGGACTTCCGGACCTTCCACCGCTGGGACCTCGCCCGCAAGATCGCCGAGCGGCTCGGTTCGGTGGCGGCGAGCGAGGTGCCGGGCGGCACCATGCCGCACGTCGCCGTGCACCACTGGGTGGTGCAGGACATCCCGGAGGGTGCGGACGAGATCGCCCGCCCGTCCACCCCCGAGATGGACGGCTACCGGATGCGGGACTTCGGCATCCAGCAGATAGCCAACCGGCAGACCATCGGCACGGACACCGACAACAGCGTGGCCGCGCAGCTGGTGATGCACAACGGCCAGGTGGTCGCGACCGTCATGGTCAAGATCACCGTGCTGGGCCGCAACCTCCGGGTCTCGGTCTACGGGCACGCCCTCGGGCCGCTCAACGGGCTGTTCACCACCAAGCCCAAGCCCAAGGAGCAGAACGTCCCGAAGACCGGCAAGTTCTGGGAGGAGAAGACGATCGTCCTGCCGCTGGTGGACGACGACGAGGTGGTCCGGCAGGCGGTCCGGGCGCCGTTCCACCGCATTCCCGGTCTGCTGAACTGGCTCGGCGGCTCGCTCGCCCTGCCGGAGCCGTTCTGCCTGCGCCAGGCCTGGGCGGACCCGACCTGGGCCAGCCGCGCCAAGAGCGACGCGGTGCTCTACAGCGCCCAGCCGATCTTCAACGCGGTGCAGGCCACCACGATCGAGTTCCTCGCCGACCACGACGTGGACGTGGAGCGCTTCACCAACCGCTCCAACATCAGCCGCTCGGAGAACCAGGCCGTCCGCCCGTTCAAGGCGGACGCCTACGACGCCGGCTGACACCGGCAACCGTCGGGCTGTGCAAGAAGGGGCGCGGAGATCCGCGCCCCTTCTTGCACGGCCCGACGGGTTCTAGCCCTGCGGCCAGGCGTCGGCGAGCATCTTGCGGGTGTCGGCGAGCAGTTGCGGCAGCACCTTGGTGTGGCCGACCACCGGCATGAAGTTGGTGTCGCCGCCCCAGCGCGGCACCACGTGCTGGTGCAGGTGGGCGGCGATGCCGGCGCCGGCCGCGGCGCCCTGGTTCATGCCGATGTTGAAGCCGTGCGCGCCGGAGGCGGCCCGCAGGGCCGTCATCGCGTGCTTGGTGAAGACGGCCAGCTCCGCCGTCTCGGCCTCGTCGAGGTCGGTGTAGTCGGCGACGTGCCGGTACGGGACCACCATCAGGTGGCCGCCGTTGTACGGGTAGAGGTTGAGCACCGCGAAGACGGCGGTGCCGCGGGCGATGACCAGGCCTTCCTCGTCGGTGAGCTTCGGGATGCTGCAGAACGGGCAGCCGTCGTCCGGGGACGGGCCGGTGGGCTTGTTCTCACCCTGGATGTAGGCCATCCGATGGGGGGTCCACAGGCGGCGGAAGCCGTCCGGCTCCCCCACGCCCCGCTGCAGTTCGGGCTCACTCGTCATGCCGATCAGCATATGCGTCCCGACAGGAGAGACGAACAGGCCGGGGCGGTCCGTGCGGACCGCCCCGGCCTGTTGCGTCCGAGGTCAGACCTGGATGCGGCGCTGGACCGCGTCCACGATCTCGGCGACCGCGTCAGCGACCGGCACACCGTTCTTCTGCTCGCCGTCGCGGTAGCGGAAGGACACCGCGCCCGCCTCGACGTCGTCGTTGCCCGCGATCAGCATGAAGGGGACCTTCTGCTTCTGCGCGTTGCGGATCTTCTTCTGCATGCGGTCGTCGGAGGTGTCCACCTCGACCCGGATGCCGTGCTTCTTCAGCTCGGCCGCGACGTCCAGCAGGTACGGCACGTGCTCGTCGGTGATCGGGATGCCGGTCACGGTGACCGGGGCCAGCCACGGCGGCATGGCGCCGGCGTAGTGCTCCAGCAGCACCGCGAAGAAGCGCTCGATCGAGCCGAACAGGGCGCGGTGGATCATCACCGGGCGCTGGCGCGAGCCGTCCGCCGCGGTGTACTCGAGGTCGAACCGCTCCGGCAGGTTGAAGTCGAGCTGGATGGTCGACATCTGCCAGGTGCGGCCGATGGCGTCCTTCGCCTGGACGGAGATCTTGGGGCCGTAGAAGGCCGCGCCGCCCGGGTCCGGGACGAGCGGCAGGCCCTGCTTCTCGGCCACGCTCGAGAGGACGGCGGTGGCCTCCTCCCAGGTCTCGTCCGCGCCGACGTACTTCTCCGGGTCCTTGGTGGACAGCTCCAGGTAGAAGTCGGTCAGGCCGTAGTCGCGCAGCAGGTTGAGCACGAAGGTGAGGGTCGAGTCGAGCTCGTCCGCCATCTGCTCGCGGGTGCAGTAGATGTGCGCGTCGTCCTGGGTGAAGCCGCGGGCGCGGGTCAGGCCGTGCACCACGCCGGACTTCTCGTACCGGTACACCGTGCCGAACTCGAACAGGCGCAGCGGCAGTTCGCGGTAGGACCGGCCGCGCGCGTCGAAGATCAGGTTGTGCATCGGGCAGTTCATGGGCTTGAGGTAGTAGTCCACGCCCTCGTCGAGCTGCATGGGGGGGTACATGCCGTCGGCGTACCAGTCCAGGTGGCCGCTGGTCTCGAACAGCTTCCCCTTGGTGGCGTGCGGGGTGTAGACGAACTCGTAGCCCTCCTCCTCGTGCCGGCGGCGCGAGTAGTCCTCCATGGCCCGGCGGATGATGCCGCCCTTGGGGTGGAAGACGGCGAGGCCGGAGCCGATCTGCTCCGGGATGGAGAACAGGTCGAGCTCGTTGCCGAGCTTGCGGTGGTCGCGCTTCTCGGCCTCCACCAGGAAGTCAAGGTGCGCCTTCAGCTCGTCCTTGCTCGGCCAGGCGGTGCCGTAGATGCGCTGCAGCATCGGGTTCTTCTCGCTGCCGCGCCAGTAGGCGGCCGCGTTGCGCATCAGCTTGAAGGCCGGGATGTACCGGGTGCTCGGCAGGTGCGGGCCGCGGCAGAGGTCGCCCCAGCACTGCTCGCCGGACTTGGCGTCCAGGTTGTCGTAGATGGTCAGCTCGCCGGCGCCGACCTCGACGTCGGCGCCCTCGCCGGCGGTCGCGGCGGAGCCCTTGAGGCCGATCAGCTCCAGCTTGTACGGCTCGGCGGCCAGCTCCTCGCGGGCGGCGTCGTCGGAGACCACGCGGCGGGAGAACTTCTGCCCGCGCTTGATGATCTCCTGCATCTTCTTCTCGATGGCCTTGAGGTCATCGGGGTGGAAGGGCTTCTCGACGTCGAAGTCGTAGTAGAAGCCGTCCTTGACCGGCGGGCCGATGCCGAGCTTGGCCTCCGGGAAGAGCTGCTGCACGGCCTGCGCCATCACGTGCGCGGTGGAGTGCCGCAGGATGTCGAGGCCGTCCTTGCTGGAGATCTCGACCGGCTCGACCTCGTCGCCGTCCTGCACGGCGTACGCGAGGTCCTTCAGCTGGCCGCCGACGCGGGCGGCGATGACCGTGCGGTCGTCGGAGAACAGGTCGGCGGCCGTGGTGCCCGTGGTCACCACGCGCTCTTCCCGATCGGGTTCGCGGTTGATGATGATCCGGACGTCGGTCACCGGTCTCTCCTGACATCTGTGGTCCGCAGCACTCTGCTGCGCCCCTCGATGGTACCGAGAGCTTCAGGTACGGTGCGCACCGCTCTCTCCCCCGCGCCGCGGCCGCCCCACCGGCCCGTCCTGCCCGGGCGGGCCCTTCTGCCGCAGTTCTGCCGCGCCCGTGCCGCCGCCTCTGCCGGGGAGTGCCCCGGCCTGCGGTTGAGCGGCCGTCAAGTGCGGTATCACCAGGGCAGAGCCCGGCGCGCCCCCGGTCCTCGGCGGCGCGCCGGGCAACACCCCGGCGGCACTTGAGGGGCAGACATGCAGCACTTCCGACCCTGGTACGAGGGCCCGATCGCATCGTTCGACACCGAGACCACCGGCGTCGACGTGGAGCACGACCGGATCGTCTCCGCCGCGCTGGTCCTGCAGTCCGCCGCCGGCACGGCTCCGGCCACCACAACCTGGCTCGCCGACCCCGGAGTTCCGATCCCCGACGGCGCCCGTGCGGTGCACGGCATCAGCGACGAGCAGGTCCGGCTGCACGGCCGCCCGGCCCGCACGGTGGTCGCCGAGGTGGCCCGGGCACTGGCCGAGCAGGCCCTGGCCGGCGTCCCGCTGGTGGTGATGAACGCCCCGTACGACCTGACCCTGCTCGACCGCGAGCTGCGCCGGCACCACGGCAGTTCGCTGGCCGCCGCCCTGGCCGGCACCGAACTCCTGGTGCTGGACCCGCGGGTGCTCGACAAGCACGTGGACCGCTACCGCAAGGGGCGCCGCACCCTCACCGACCTGTGCGCGCACTACGGGGTCCGGCTCACCGGTGCGCACGAGGCGGCGGCGGACGCGACGGCCGCCCTCGACCTGGTCCGCGCGCTCGGCGCCCGGTACCCGGAGCGGCTCGGCGCGATGAGCACCGGCGAGCTCCACCTGCGGCAGGCGGTCTGGCACGCCGCGCAGGCCCGCGGACTGCAGAACTGGTTCGACCGGGAGGGTGCCACCGAGCAGGTCGACACCTCGTGGCCGCTGCGCCCCGCCCGCTGCGGCTGCGGCCGCCGGCTCTCCGCGGAGCACAACTGCGAGGCCGCGGCCTGAGCCGGGCGCCCGCCCGACGCTCCGACAACGACAGAGGCCCCGGCCGCACTTGGCGGTCGGGGCCTGCTGCTCGGTGGGCGATACTGGGATCGAACCAGTGACCCCTTCGGTGTGAACGAAGTGCTCTCCCGCTGAGCTAATCGCCCGGGCAACGAGAAGAACAGTACCACCCCTGCGGCCGGGCTCCCTAATCGGTTCCCGGCCCGGCCCGCCCGACGCTCCCCCAGATCGCCCCCGCCGCAGCTTCGGTGATTAACCGTCAGACAGCCGGAACCGTTCGGAAATCATCGGAAAACAACATAAGGCCCGGACCGTAAATGGTCTGGGCCTTACGTCGTGCAATGCATTCCGGTGGGCGATACTGGGATCGAACCAGTGACCCCTTCGGTGTGAACGAAGTGCTCTCCCGCTGAGCTAATCGCCCGGGTGCAGGGAAAACATTACCCCATCCGCGGGGGTGCTCCGAACACCCTCCCGGTCAGTGCAGCTTCCACGGCAGCACCAGCCCGTACTGCGACAGGTACCAGCCCAACAGTGCGCCGATCACCACCAGGCCGATCACGGTCAACGTGATGTTGCGGCGGCGCACCCTCGGGTCCAGCGCCCGCTCCGCGGCCGCGGCCACCTTGCGCCGCGTCCAGCGCAGCACCAGCTGGGCCCAGACGAACTCGGTCGCCCAGATGCCCATGCCCAGGAAGATGACCACCCAGCCCGGCCCGGGGAGCGGCAGCATCACCACGCCGAGCCCGACCACGGCCAGGCCGATGAGGAAGATCACCACCTGCCAGCTGAGGTGCAGCGTCCGGTACCGCTTGATGAACTCCGGCGCCCGCGAGCCGAGCGGCCGGCCCCCGTCCTGCCGGTCGCCGCCCTCGCCCTCGCCGCCCTCCGACGCCATGGGTGCCCCGTCCTCGACCCGGTCAGGATTGTCGTTTCGTACAGCCATGCGGGAAAAGTACCCGAGATACCCACCGGTACGGGGCCCGACGCCCCGCCTCCGGCGATTCCGCAATGCGCCGGAAGGGGTACGACTCGGCGTTGAATCGGGACAGACGGGTTTACACCGGGCTTTCGGGTGGGATGGTCCGTTCGCCGACGTGCGATTCCCCGAGCGCACACTGAGCGAAAGGCCCTGGCGCTTATGAACACCACGGTCAGCTGCGAGCTGCACCTGCGCCTCATCGTGTCCAGCGAGTCCTCCCTGCCCGTCCCCGCGGGCCTGCGCTACGACACCTCGGACCCCTATGCCGTGCACGCCACCTTCCACACCGGTGCCGACGAGACCGTCGAGTGGGTGTTCGCCCGTGATCTCCTCGCGGAGGGGCTGCACCGACCGACCGGAACCGGCGACGTGCGGGTGTGGCCCTCGCGCAGCCACGGTCAGGGGGTCGTCTGCATCGCCCTGAGCTCTCCGGAAGGAGAAGCCCTGCTGGAAGCCCCGGCGCGGGCGCTCGAGTCGTTCCTCAAGCGCACCGACGCCGCCGTGCCGCCCGGCACCGAACACCGTCACTTCGACCTCGATCGGGAGCTGTCCCACATCCTCGCCGAAAGCTGACCTCGCCCGGGTGGGCCCGCCTCGGCGCGGCACGCCCACTGCGTCCGTCCTACTCGGGGGCACGGTCGCACACGCCGCCACGCACACCAGGCGGCCTCGGGGTCACCGCCGGTCCGTTCCGGACCCGGCGGTGGTGGCGCCCGGCGCTACGGCCGGCCATCCCTCACCGGGTGGCCGGCCGTAGTGCCGGGCGCCTTCCTTCGCTCGGGCGCCGCAGCCCGGTAGAGTCGCGGGTGACGACCGACGAGGGGCGGGTGCGCCCCCGCCGCGCGAGGAGCCCCACGTGCTGATCACCCATGACACCGAGTGCGCGCTGAGCATTCTGGTCGAGCTGCTCAACACCGCCCCGGAGGCGTGCGGCTCGGAGCAGCTGCCGGACACGGCCGCCCTCGACGCCTTCGTGGTGAAGCAGGAGATCAGCGAGATCGACTCGCTGACCGGCGCCGACCTCGCCGCCGTCCAGGCGCTGCGCGGCCGACTGCGCGAGGTGTTCTCGGCCCGCTCCACCGAGGAGGCCGCCGAGCTGGTGAACGCCGTGGTCGCAGCGGCCGGCACGACGCCGCGGCTGACCAACCACGACCACCACGACTGGCACATCCACTACTTCGCCCCGCACGCGGCGATCGGCGACCACCTCGCGGCCGAGCTCGGCATGGCGCTGGCCTTCATCGTGATGGCCGGCGAGCGGGAGCGGCTGCGCCGCTGCGAGGCGCCGGACTGCGAGCGCGTCTTCGTCGACCTCTCCCGCAACCGCTCGCGCCGCTACTGCGACAGCCGCACCTGCGGCAACCGGCTGCACGTCGCCGCGTACCGTGCCCGGCAGCGCTCGGCGGAGGCCGTCACGACGGGCTGACCGCCCACCGGACGGAACGCCGACCGTCCGCCGGATGGAACACTGGGGGCATGACCGACGCCTCCCTCCCCCGCCTCGAGTTCTGGTGCGACCTCCAGTGCCCCGACTGCCGCACCGCCCTGGACGACGTCCGGGCCCTGCGCGCCGGCTACGGCGACGAGCTCCGCATCGAGCTCCGGCACTTCCCGCTGGAGAAGAACAAGCACGCGTACGCGGCCGCGCAGGCCGCCGAGGAGGCGTTCGCGCAGGGCAGCGGCTGGCCCTACGTCGAGGCGCTGCTGGAGCGTACGGAGGATCTCGCCCGGGACGGCGAGAAGGTGCTGCTGGCGGTCGCCGGCGAGCTCGGTCTGGACGCCGACGAGATCGACACCGCCCTCGTCGACGGGCGGCACACCCTGCTGGTCGACGCCGACCAGGCCGAGGGCAAGGCCATCGGCGTCAGCGGCACGCCGACCTACGTGATCGCCGGGCAGCGCCTGGACGGCGGCAAGAGCCAGGCCGGGCTGCGCGCACGGATCGTCGAACTGATCGAGAAGAACCGGGGCTGAGCCCCTCCCGTCCGGCGGCCCTCACAGCAGCTGTTTGCCGAGGGTCCGCCGGGTGACCCGGTAGCCGAGCGAGTCGTACAGGGCCGTCGCCACCGTGTTCCGGCTGAACACGTTGAGGCCCAGGTCGTGCACGCCGTGGGCCAGGCACTCCCGCTCGGCGGCCAGCATCAGGGTGCGGCCGTGGCCCCTGCCCCGGTGGGCCCGGGCGACCTCCACCACCATCACCCAGGCGAGCGGGCTGCCGTCCGGCAGGAGGTCCTGGCGCAGGTGCAGCCAGAGGCTGCCGAGATCGCTGCCGTCCGCGTCGGTGAGCCGGCGCAGCGCGGCGCCCGGGGTGTCAGGGCCCTGCGGGAGGACCTGGCGGTGGTCGGCGTCCGCCTTGGCGACGGCCTGGCGCTCGGTGAGCCCGGAGCCCAGCAGGTCGTGCAGGTACCCGGATCTGGCACCGGCCAGCCACTCGGGGAACTCGGCCCGGCCGATCGGGCGCAGCGTCAGCCCGTCGGGCAGCTCCGGCGGCCGGTCCAGGTGCTTGGCCAGGTTCCGCATCCGCTCGGTGTAGCCGAGGGTGCCGGCCAGGGTAAGGGCCTCCCGGGCCTCCGCCGGGACGGTGACGTCGATCCGGCTGCAGCCCCAGCCGCGCAGCACCTCCTCCGCGGCCAGCGCGCCGACCGTGCCACGGCCCCGGCGGCGCCCCTCGGCGACCTCCAGTTCGGAGATCTCGCCCCACCACTCGTCGCCGCGCGGCAGCGCCGTGGTGCGCAGCCCGCCGACCGGCCGTCCGTTGACGCAGATCTGCCAGCGGCGGGTGCGGCCGCCGCCGGCCAGGGGCTCCTCGGCGCCCCCGGGGCGCAGCGTGGTCGTCATACCGGCTCCCCTGCCCAGGCGGTGGCGGCGCTACGCCTGCGGGGCGGACCCGCAGGCGTCGGCGTCGATGCCGGCTCGGGAGCCGGGGCCGGCTCAGGGGTCGAGGTCGTCCCCGCTGCGCTCGGCGAACTGGGCCATCGCCTTCAGGGTGACCGGGCCGGGGGCGGGCAGCTCGCGGTCGTCGACCCGGTGCACGCCCTGGACGTCGCGGAGGGTGGAGGTCAGGAAGACCTCCTCGGCGTCGAGGAGCGCCTCGAACGGGAGGTCGGCCTCCTCCGCTCCGCTCCACTCGACGACGAGCCGCCTGGTGATGCCGGCCAGGCAACCCGAGTCCAGGCGCGGGGTGAGCAGTCGGCCGCCGAGGACGACGAACACGTTGGAGCCGGTGCCCTCGCAGAGCCGGCCGGCGGTGTTGGCGAACAGCGCCTCGGAGGCGCCGGCCCGGTGGGCGGCGGCCAGGGCGACGACGTTCTCGGCGTACGAGGTGGTCTTGAGGCCGGCGACGGCGCTGTGCTCGTTGCGGCGCCACGGGACGGTGAGGACGGCGGTGGTGTCGGGGCGCGGCTTGGCCGAACCGAGGGCGACCACCAGTGTGGGGGTGTCCTCGCCGCGCTCGGAGCCGAGCGGGGAAATGCCGCCGGTGTAGGTGATGCGCATCCGTCCGAGCGGCATCGGGTTGGCCTCGAGGACCGCGGCGCAGGCCTCCCGGACGGTGTCGTGGTCCGGGTCGGCGAGGCCGAGGCCGCGGGCGGAGCGGGTGAGCCGGTCGAGGTGGCGGGTGAGTGCGAACGCCCGGCCGTCGACGGCCTTGACCGTCTCGAAGACTCCGTCGCCGACCGTGAGGCCGTGGTCGAGGACGGAGACGGCGGCGGCACCGTCGTCCACGAGGTTTCCGTTGACCCAGATCATCGAGGGCTGCTCCTGGGGTTTTCAGTGGGTGCTGGTGCCCGACGCTATCGCGACCAGGCGGGCGGCCTTGAGCTCGGTCTCGTCCCACTCGCGGTCCGGGTCGGAGCCCCAGGTGATGCCGGCGCCGGTGCCGAACCGCAGGACGGGCGCGCCGGTCGTCCGGTCGATCCAGAAGGTCCGGATGCCGACGGCGAGTTCGGCCTCGCCGCGGTCGGCGTCCACCCAGCCGACGGCGCCGCAGTAGGGGCCGCGCGGGGCGGTCTCCAGGGCCTCGATGATCCGCAGTGCACTGGACTTGGGCGCGCCGGTGACGGACCCGGGCGGGAAGGTGGCGGCCAGCAGCTCCGGCCAGCCGGCGCCCGCCCGCAGCCGTCCCTCGACGGTGGAGACGAGGTGGACCAGGCCGGGGTGCTTCTCCACCGCGCACAGGTCGGGCACGGTGACGCTGCCGGTCTCGCAGACCCGGCCGAGGTCGTTGCGGACCAGGTCGACGATCATCACGTTCTCGGCGTGGTCCTTCTCCAGCAGGTCGGCCTCGGTGCGGCCGGTGCCCTTGATCGGGCCGGAGGAGACGGTGCGGCCGGTGCGGCGCAGGTAGAGCTCGGGCGAGGCGGTGGCGATCTCCACACCGTGCTCGGGCAGCCGGATCGTTCCTGCGTACGGGGCGGGGTTGCCGCGGGCGAGCAGGCCGGTCAGCGCGTCGATGTCGCAGCGCGCCGGGTCGGGCAGCGGTGCGGAGAGCACCCGACAGAGGTTCGCCTGGTAGACCTCGCCGGCCGCGATGTGCTCGCGGATGCGCCGGACGCCGGCGGTGTACGCCCCGCGGTCGAGGGAGCTGCGCCAGTCCGCGGGTGCCGGGCCGAGCCACCGGTCGGTGGCCGGGGGCACCGGGTCGGGGCGCACCTCGTCGAACCGGGCGCAGGTGAGGCGCCCCTCGAAGTCGTACGCGACCGCCCAGAAGCCACCGCGCTCGAGGGCCGCCGGGTCCGAGGCGACCTCGCGCAGCCCGGTGGCGAGGCGGCCGCCGAAGCGGGCGATCGGCTGGTCGGGACTGAGGGGTGCGGTGCGGCCGGACACGGTTCTCCTGCGCGGGCTCGGTGCTGCTCCGCGCGGGTGTCGCGCGGGTGTGAAGGTGGGGGTATCGGTCCCAGAAGTGTAGGTCGGGCGCCCGTGCGGACCGCCGCGGGCGGACCCCCGGACCTGCGCCCCGGCCCCGCCCGGCGGGCGCTCGCAGACCCCCCGCGAGCCGCCCGGACGGCTGACGGAGCACCATCTTCCGGCCACCCCCGCGCCACGCTGCGGGAACGGATTTTTAGCTGGCCCGGGAATCCGCTAGAGTTCAACACGTCGCCGGGACGCGGAACCGAAGAAAAGCGGGGAAGCAGCCGGGAGACAGGCGGACGTGGCTCAGTTGGTAGAGCATCACCTTGCCAAGGTGAGGGTCGCGAGTTCGAATCTCGTCGTCCGCTCGATGGAGAACAGGGTAAGATCGTTCTCCGAAGTTGCCTGGTGGAGTGGCCGAGAGGCGAGGCAACGGCCTGCAAAGCCGTGTACACGGGTTCAAATCCCGTCTCCACCTCCAAGAGGTGCCCCCGGTTCGCCGGGAGCCCTCCCCGCGCGATTAGCTCAGCGGGAGAGCACTACCTTGACACGGTAGGGGTCACTGGTTCAATCCCAGTATCGCGCACTCGAACCCTTCGGGGATCGGCATCCCAGCGCGATTAGCTCAGCGGGAGAGCACTACCTTGACACGGTAGGGGTCACTGGTTCAATCCCAGTATCGCGCACTCGGGTCCTTCGGGACTTGACAACCCGGCGCGATTAGCTCAGCGGGAGAGCACTACCTTGACACGGTAGGGGTCACTGGTTCAATCCCAGTATCGCGCACCGAAGATCGAAGGCCGCGGTCCACCAGGACCGCGGCCTTCGTCGTGTGCTGCCTGTACGGAAAAGCAGGTGCCGGGTACGCACGCCCTCACCGGCGTCGCGCACCCGGCCCCTCCTCCTGCCGGGGTTGCACCGCATGTCCCGTCCACGTGTCCTGCGGTGCCGTGCCCGGCCGGCGCGGACCCCTCCCCTGGGGTCAGCGCCCGATCAGATCGGCGACGGCCTTGGCCTGTGTCGCCAGTTGTTCCCATCCGCCGAAGAGCGCCAGCAGCAGCACCGCGCACGGCACGGCGATGGCCAGCGCCACCGCGGGGTGCCTGTCGCCGGTGGGCGACTGGCCGCCGAACGGCCGGCGGCGGCGCCCGGTGCCGGTGATCTGCGTGGCCATGGTCGTCTGCTCCTGCTCGTCGCCCGGAGCGGCCGCGGGGCCGCGCGCAGGGCGGGTGGGTGGTCGGAACGGCGGGCCGGGACCTCGGGGGACGAGTAGCGGCCCGCCGTTGAGATCAACGTTAGGCGGCGCCGCGTTCCGGGGCGTCATGCCCGCGCACGGTTCTCCGGGCCT
Organism: Kitasatospora sp. NPDC051914; assembly: GCF_040680995.1. Taxonomy (NCBI): domain Bacteria; kingdom Bacillati; phylum Actinomycetota; class Actinomycetes; order Kitasatosporales; family Streptomycetaceae; genus Kitasatospora; species Kitasatospora sp. NPDC051914. The sequence continues at coordinate 39,195 of NZ_JBFAXX010000050.1, read as the reverse complement.
CCCGGAGGAGGAGGCCGCGCCGCGCCGCCTACTACTGGAGGGGGAGACGAAACCGATCACATCCCCGAGGCAACCCTGAGACCCACCCGGAGGGGGCTCTCGGCAGCGGGCGGGAGCCGCTCCCGGAAGGCCTGCGCAGGCCGGGCCGACCCGGCCGTTCGCGTGCGTCGGGCACGCCCGCGGGAAGGATCGTCCGGGTACCCCGCCGGGCCCGTCCGGCGGAGATCGGACAATCCGACCGCCCCTCGGGGTGTTGCGTGTCAGCGCAGCACTGCGGCCAGTCCGTAAGCTGTCCCGGACAGGATCTGACGACGGCCCATTCGACGGGGCCTCACTCCACGGGCTGACGGGGACGAGTATGGCGATGATGCGGCTGAGGCGTGAGGACCCCCGCATCGTCGGACCGTTCCGACTGCACCGGCGGCTGGGCGCCGGCGGCATGGGCGTGGTCTACCTGGGCTCCGACCGCAAGGGCCAGAAGGTCGCCCTCAAGCTGATCCGCACCGAGCTGGCCGGGGACGCCGAGTTCCGCACCCGGTTCGCCCGCGAGGTGGCCGCGGCCTCCCGCATCCGCGGCGGCTGCACCGCCCGCGTGGTCGGCTCCGACCTGGAGGCCGACCGGCCCTGGCTCGCCACCGCCTACGTCCCCGGGCCCTCGCTGTACAAGCGGGTCACCGACGAGGGCGCGCTGCCCTGGCCGGAGGCCGCCCGGATCGGTGCCGCGCTCGCCGACGGGCTGGTCAAGGTGCACGAGGCCGGGGTCGTCCACCGCGACCTCAAGCCCTCCAACATCCTGCTGTCGCCGCGCGGTCCGCGGATCATCGACTTCGGCATCGCCTGGTCCCGCGGCGCCTCCACGCTCACCCACGTCGGCACCGCGGTCGGATCGCCCGGCTTCCTCGCGCCCGAGCAGGTGCGCGGGGCGGCGGTGACCCCGGCCACCGACGTCTTCGCCTTCGGCGCGACCCTGGCGTTCGCACTGACCGGGGAGTCGCCGTTCGGCTCCGGCGCCTCCTCCGAGGTGATGCTCTACCGCGTGGTGCACGAGGAGCCGGACCTGTCCGCCGTGCCGCCGGTGCTCGCGCCGCTGGTCCGCGCCTGCCTGGCCAAGGAGCCGGCGGAGCGGCCCGCGGCGGCCGCCCTGCACGAGCGGCTGACCGAACTGGCCGCGCGGGGCACCCTGCTCGGCGGCGGGCGCTCGCGCGGGCCGGTGCCGCAGGGCGCCACCGGGCAGGGGCACGCATCGGGGCAGACGCCTGCTGCCGCGCAGGGGCATCCGTCGGGGCACGGGCATGCTTCCGGCCAGGGGCAGCGCCCCGGGCCCGGACCGGGCTCGGCGCACCCCGGGCGGGGTGGCGGGCCCACCTCCGGTGCCGGAAGGCGGCCGGTGCCGAACGGCAGGCCCGGACGCGCTCCCGGGCAGCCGTCGACGGCCGCCATGCCGCAGCCGGACACCCACGACACCCTGCGGGAACGGCACCGCACCCCGGCTCCCGGCCGCCCGCGGGACCGCCAGCACACGCCCGTGCCCGGCCGCACCTCGGCGGACTCCCGGCGCCGGCTGCTGCGCCAGCGCCTGGTCGTCTTCGTCACCGTCACCCTCGGCGTGGCCCTCGCCATCGCGACCGCCCAGGGCTGCGAGAACCGCAGCAGCCAGGGACGCGGCCCGGCCGCCCCGTCCTCCCCCGCCGTGGCATCTTCCGCCCCGGCGCTCTCCCTGGACGGTGCCACCCCGGCCGCGCAGAGCGGGGGAACGGCCACCGGCTTCGGCCCGGCCGCCGGGAAGCTGCCGGCCGTCGACTGGGCCAACCGCGGCTACGCCGACCCCGCCGGCGGGCCCGAGATCCAGCTGCGCGACGGGCGGGCCGGCGGCGACGGCGCGCAGATCGCGCTCAGCACCGTCCTGCCCACCCGCTACCGGGACGCGCCGGCAGCCCTCGTGGTGCTGCGGCGGACCGAGGGCTCCGTCCCGGTCGACCTGGTCGAGCTGTTCGGGTTCACCGCCGACGTGCCCGTCCTGGTCTCCTCCCGTGCCTCCGCGGCGGACCCGCTGGCCGCGGCCGCCTGGCGCCTCGAGAACGGGGCCCTCGTCCGCGAGGAGAAGGTCTCGCTGACCGGCGCCACCTCCTCCACCCGGTACACCGCGCGGGCGGACGGCGGGCTGGAGGAGTCCTGGCCGGGGGCCGGGGTGTCCGGCGGCAGTCGCTGACCCCCGGACCCGGGGTGTTTCAGGGGTTCCTGGGGCGGGTGGCGTAGAAGGCCACGGCCGAGGCGGCCGCCACGTTGAGGGAGTCGACGCCGGCGTCCATGGGGATGCGGACGTGGTCGTCGGCCGCGGCGAGCGTCCTGGGGGCGATCCCGTCTCCCTCGGTGCCGAAGACCAGGGCCAGCTTCCCGTCGTTGCGCGCGGCCAGCTCGTCCAGGGAGATCGCCTTGTCGCTCAGGCACAGGGCGGCGACGGTGAAGCCCGCCGAGCGGAGCGTCCCGATGTCCACCGGCCAGGACTCCAGGCGCGTCCACGGCACCTGGAAGACCGCCCCCATCGAGACCTTCACCGACCGCCGGTAGAACGGGTCGGCGCAGCGCGGGGTGAGCAGGACGGCGTCGACGCCGAGGGCGGCCGCGTTGCGGAACGCCGCACCGATGTTGGCGTGGTCGACGATGTCCTCGAAGACCGCGACCCGGCGGGCGCCGGGGAGGAGGTCGGCGGCCGGGGGCAGCGGGCGGCGCTCCATCGAGGCGAGGGCGCCGCGGTGCACGTGGTAGCCGGTCACCTGCTCGGCGAGGGCGGGCTCCACCACGTGGACGGGGGCGTCGGTGGCGGCGATGACGTCGCCCATGACGTCCAGCCACTTGGGGGTGAGGAGCATCGACCGCATCCGGAACCCCGCGTCGACGGCCCGGCGGATGACCTTCTCGCCCTCGGCGATGAAGAGGCCCTCGGCGGGTTCGCGGCGGCGGCGGAGTTCGACGTCGGTGAGGTCGGTGTAGTCGCCGAGGCAGGGGTCGGCGGGGTCGGTGACGGTGCGGGGTTCGGACACGGGGACGATCCTGCCGGGTGGGACGGGGCGGGGCCAAACCGGCGGGGCGGGGGCCGGGGAACCGGGCGGCCGCCAGGAGGGCGGCCGATCCCGGGTTTCCCGCGCCCCGGGTGTGTCTACTGCGGGGCGAGGACGTTGACGACGTCGCCGATGACGATGACGGCGGGGGGCTTGATGCCTTCGGCGGCGACGGTGGCGCCCACGGTCGCGAGGGTGGCGTCGACGCGGCGCTGGCCGGCGGTGGTGCCCTCCTGGACGACGGCGACGGGGGTGTCGGCCGGGCGGCCGCACTCGACGAGCTTGGCGGCGATCGCGCCGATCTTGTCGACCGCCATCAGCAGCACCAGGGTGCCGGTCATCCGGGCGACGGCGTCCCAGTTGGTGAGGGAGCGCTCGTCCGGGCCGACGTGGCCGGAGATCACGGTGAACTCGTGGGTCATGCCGCGGTGGGTGACCGGGATGCCGGCGGCCGCCGGGACGCTGATCGAGCTGGAGATGCCGGGGACGACGGTGACCGGCAGTCCGGCCTCGGCGCAGGCGAGCAGCTCCTCGCCGCCGCGGCCGAAGACGTACGGGTCGCCGCCCTTGAGGCGGACCACGAACTTGCCGGCCTTGGCGTGGTCGATGAGGGTCTGGTTGATCGCCTCCTGGGCCATGTAGCGGCCGTAGGGGATCTTGGAGGCGTCGATCACCTCGACGTGCGGCGGGAGCTCGGCGAGCAGCTCGCGCGGGGCGAGGCGGTCGGCGACCACCACGTCGGCGTCGGCGAGCAGGCGGCGGCCGCGGACGGTGATCAGATCCGGGTCGCCGGGGCCGCCGCCGACCAGGGCGACGCCGGGGGTGCGCTCACGGTACTGGCGGGCGGCGAGGGAGCCGTCCCGGAGGCCGTCCACGATGGCGTTGCGCAGGGCCGCGGAGTGCCGCGGGTCGCCGGTGAGGACGGCGACGGTGGCGCCGCCGTCGCGGCCGCTGGCCGGGGTCCAGGCGGTGGCGGCCGAGGCGTCGTCGCTGCGGGCGCAGAACACCCGCTGCCGCTCGGCCTCGGCGGAGACGGCGGTGTTGACCTCGGGGTCGTCGGTGGCGACGAGCGCGTACCAGGTGTCGGCGAGGTCGCCCTCGGTGTAGCGGCGCTCGTGCCAGGTGATCTCGCCCGCGTCGGCCATGGCGTGCACGGCCGGCGTGGTGGACGGCGATATCAGGTGGATGTCGGCGCCGGAGGCGATGAGGGCGGGCAGCCGGCGCTGGGCGACCTGGCCGCCGCCGACGACGACCACGCGGCGGCCTGCGAGCAGCAGGCCGACCGGGTACGGGGTCAGGCCCTCGGTGCTGGGGTGGGGTGCGGGCGCGTTCATGGGCAGGGCTCCTGGGTGGGGGGCGTGACGGGTGCGGCGAACCCCTCCCGCACCGGCGCGCCCTCGGGCCGGTGCGGGAGGAGCCGGACGGCTCATGCCTTCTCGGTGACCCCGGCGGAGTCGAAGGTGGCTACATCGTGCATCGCGCGGGCGGCGCTCTGCACCAGCGGGAGCGCGAGCAGCGCCCCGGTGCCCTCGCCGAGGCGCAGGTCCAGGTCGATCAGCGGGCGCAGGCCGAGCTTGGCGAGCGCGGCCTGGTGGCCGGGCTCGGCGGAGCGGTGGCCGGCGATGCAGGCGGCGAGCGCCTCCGGGGCGATGGCCTTGGCGACCAGCGCGGCGGAGCCGGCGATGACGCCGTCCAGGATGACCGGGGTGCGCAGCGACGCGGCGCCGAGCAGGAAGCCGGCGATCGCGGCGTGCTCCAGGCCGCCGACGGCGGCGAGGACGCCGATCGGGTCGGCCGGGTCCGGCTGGTGCAGGGCGAGGGCGGCACGGACGACCTCGACCTTGCGGGCGTGGGTGGCGTCGTCGATGCCGGTGCCGCGGCCGGTGACCTCGGCCGGGTCGGTGCCGGTGAAGACGGAGATCAGGGCGGCGGAGGCGGTGGTGTTGGCGATGCCCATGTCACCGGTGATCAGTACCTTGTTGCCGGCCGCGACCAGGTCGCGGGCGGTCTCGATGCCGACCTCGATCGCCTGGACGGCTTCCTCCCGGCTCATCGCCGGGCCCTGGGTCATGTCGTCGGTGCCGGGCTTGACCTTGCGCGGCAGCAGACCGGTGGTGCGGCCCTGCTGGATGGCGTCCGGCAGGTCGGCCTTGACGCCGACGTCGACCACGCAGACCTCGGCGCCGACCTGGGCGGCGAAGGCGTTGACCACCGCTCCCCCGGCGAGGAAGTTGGCGACCATCTGGCCGGTGACCTCCTGCGGCCAGGGGGTGACGCCCTGGGCGTGCACACCGTGGTCGCCGGCGAAGATCGCCACGCAGCCGGGCTCCGGGATCGGCGGCGGGCACTTGCGGGCGAGACCGCTCAGCTGGGCCGCGATGATCTCCAGCACGCCGAGCGAGCCGGCCGGCTTGGTCATCCGCTTCTGGCGGTCCCAGGCGTCGCCGAGCGACTTGGCGTCCAGCGGGCGGATGCCGCGCAGGGTGTCGGCGAGCAGGCTGTGCGGCTCCTCACCGGGCAGCGCGCGGTTGCCGTACTGCTCCTCGTGGACGACCCAGGACAGCGGGCGCTTCTTGGCCCAGCCCTGCTGCTGCAGCTCGGGCTCGTCCGGGAAGGCGTCGACGTAGCCGACGCACAGGTAGGCGACGACCTCCAGGTGCTCGGGCAGACCGAGCTCGCGGACCATCTCGTCCTCGTCGAAGAAGCTCACCCAGCCGACGCCGAGGCCCTCGGCACGGGCGGCCAGCCAGAGGTTCTCGACGGCCAGGGCGGCCGAGTACGGGGCCATCTGCGGCTGGGTGTGCCGACCCAGGGTGTGGCGGCCGCCGCGGGTGCGGTCGGCGGTGACCACGATGTTCACCGGGGTGTCGAGGATGGCCTCGATCTTGATTTCCTTGAACTGCTTGGCCCGGCCCTTGGGCAGCGAGTCGGCGTAGGCGTCGCGCTGGCGCTGGGCGAGCTCGTGCATCTTCCGGCGGGTCTTGCGGGACCGGATGACGACGAAGTCCCAGGGCTGCGAGTAGCCGACGCTGGGCGCGGTGTGGGCCGCCTCCAGGACGCGGAGCAGCACCTCGTGCGGGATCGGGTCCGGGCGGAAGCCGTTGCGGATGTCCCGGCGCTCCCGGATGACCTGGTGGACGGCCTCGCGGGCGGCGTCGTCCAGACCGGAGGCGGCCGGCGGGCGCTCGGGGTCGGCGGCGGGCGCCTCCGGCTCGGCGTCGCTCTGCTCGGGGGCCGCGGTCGGCTCGGCGGCGGCCGCTTCGGGGCCGGCCGCGGTCTCGGGCTGCGGTTCGGCGGCGGGCTGCTCGGGGGTGAGGGCCTCGGCGGCAGGGGCCTCGGCAGCGGCCGCGACCGGCTGCTCCTCGGGGGACGGGACGGCCTCGGGCGCTTCCGCCGGCTCGGCGGCGGGCTGCTCGGCATCGGCTGCGGGGACGGTTTCTGCCGCGGGGGCCGGCTGCGGCTCCGCGGCGGCGACGGGCTGCTCCTGCACGGCCTGGGCCTCGGCGGGCTCGGCGGCCGGGGCGGGCTGCTCGGCCTCGACGGGCTGCTCGGGTGCCGCGGCTGCGGGGGTCTCGGCGCCAGGAGTCTCGACGGCGGGCACCTCGGGGGCCTGGGCCTCGACCGGGGCGGCCTCGGCGGGCCGGGCGTCGGCGGCGGGGGCCTCGACGGCGGCCTGCGGCTCCTCGACCGGCGCGGGCTGCTCCTGCACCGGCTGCTCCTGGACGGGCTGCTGCTCGACGGCCTCCGGCGCGGCGGCCACGGGAGCCGCGGCGGGCACGGGCTCGGGGAGACCGTGCTGCGGGGCCGGGTCGGCCAGGAAGGCGGCGATCCGGCGCGGGGCACCGCCGGACTGGGCCGGAATCGCGGCCGGGGCACCCTCGGCGGGCTGCGCGGCCTGGACCGGTTCCATCGCGATGGCGACGGGCGCGGGCTGCGCGGCGGCGGCCTGCTCCACGGCGACCGGTTCCACCGCGATCGGCGCGACGGCAACCTGCTCCACGACGACCGGTGCCGCGGGGGCGGCTTCGGCGACAGGGGCCTCGGCGACCGGAGCCTGCTCCGCGACGGGCTCGGCCACGGCGGTCTGCTCCGCGACGGGCTCGGCCACGGCGGTCTGCTCCACGACGGGCTGCTCGACGACCACGGCCTCCGCCGGCCGGTCGGCGGGCAGCGGTTGGACGACGGCCTCGGCGGCCGGGGCCGGTACGGGGGCGGGCACCACCACGATCGGCACGCCGTGGGCGGGGGTGCCGCCGGGGACGGGCGCGGCGGACGGGCCGCGGTCGGCCAGCGAGCGCACCGGCACCTGGCCGGTCATCACGGACGGGTCCGGGATCGGCGGGCCGGCGTGCAGCGGACGACGGACGGGCTGAGGCTGCGTCAGCTGCTCGGCCGGGGCCGAGGCCGGAACGGCGATCGGCTGGGCCACCGCCTCCTGGGCGGGCGGCATCTCCTGGACGGCCTGCTCGGGCGCTCCGAGCCCGGGCGGCGCCAGCGGTGGCCAGGACGGCTCGACCGGCACGCCCGGGGTCTGCTCGGCGACGGCCTCCACGGGCGTGGCACCGGCGGCGGGGGCGAGGTCGGCGGGAACGGCGCTCTCCTCGACGGTGCGCAGGGCCATGGTGTCCACCACGGGCAGGTCCGCGGCAGGCTGGGCGACCGGCTGCTCGACGGCGGGCCCGGCGACCGGTGCGACGGTCGGCTCGAGGGCCGCCGGGTCCACGATCACCGTCTCGACGGCGCCGTGCACCGGGTCGCCCCAGGCGGTCTGCGGGCCGGGCATCAGCAGCTCGTCCTCGTCCTCGTCCAGCTGGTCGGGCTGGTCGAGGAAGGTGAAGGCCGGGCGGTGGCCGCCCTGCCAGGCGTCGGTGCCGAGGGGTGCGGCGCCGGTCGCTGCCAGGCCGGGCGCGACGGCCTCGATCGGCGCGGTCAGCGGGTCCGCGCCGGCCAGGTGGTCCGGTGCACCCGTGCCGTGGCCGCCCGGAGGTACGAGAGAGCCATCGCTCGGGAGGTGGCCGCCATCGGTCATGTCCAAAGCTCCTTCCAGGCCGCTTTCGCGCCCTCGGCGACGCGATCGCCGACCGCTGCCACCCTGCCCGCCACCCGTCCCGGGTGGCGCGCCATCAGAAATAACGACTAGCCGGGGCATCCGGCACGTCCGCGTCGGGCCCCAGCGCATTCTCCCGGCCCGGCGGGTGCCGCGTCGAATGCCCGCGAACTTCAACCCCTGGCGGTTGCGGCGCGTCGACGGGCACCGTCCGTACCGGATGGGCCCGGTGCACCGACGGCCGTGCGCAACCAGGACGCCACCCTATCGGTCGGTGCCGACGGGCTCTCGAATCGGTGTCCGGATGCGACGGGGATCACCCGTGGTTGTCCGGGATACGGACCGTCAGGGGGCGAGGCCGCCCCAGAGCACGATCGTCTGCGCGCCTTGTCCGAGGGCGAGTCCGGCCGGTCCGCCGGCGCGTGTGCCGAGCGGTGTGGACTGCAGCAGTGCACCGTCCACGCGGTATCCGGCGGCGGTGGCCGCCTCCTGGATCTCCTCCGCCTCGGTGAGGGTGTGCGCGACGGCGACGAGGCGCCCGGGGCGCCGCGCGAGCACCGCGCGCACCACCTGTGCGCCCCCGTGCTCCACTGCGACCGCATCGGGCTCCGGCAGGCCCCCCAGCACGTCCGTGCCCGCCCCCTGCACCACGTCGACCTCGACGCCGAAGCGGCGGGCGTTGACGCCGATCCGGGCGCAGGCTGCGCGGTCCTCCTCGACGGCGACCACGGCGGCGCCGAAGCGGGCGGTCTCGACGGCGAGGGCGCCGCTGCCGGCGCCGACCGTCCAGACCAGGTCGCCGGGGACGGGCCCGAGCCGGGCGAGGGCGAGGGCGCGGACGTGCGGGGGCAGCGCGCGCCCGCCGTCCACGGGCCGGCCCTCCGCGTCGGTGCCGGTGTACGCCTCCTCGGGCAGCGCCCAGCTGCGCTCGCCGCCGGGGAAGCCGACCGGGCGGCCGGCGAGCCAGCCCGCCGGCTCGTCGCTGCTCTGCGGGGAGCCGCCGATCACCAGGACCACGCTGGGGTCCCGCCAGTCGTGGTCGGGCACCCGGTCGGAGGTGAGGACGGTGACGTCCTCCTCGGGGGTGCCGAGCGCCTCGCACACCACGAAGGTGCGGTGGACGCCGCGGAGCATCAGGGCGAGCTCGCTGGGCCCGGCGTCGGCGGTGGTGAGGACGGCGACCTTGGGGTGGGCGCGGCAGACGTTGGCCGCGCGGCGCAGCCGTCCGCCGTGCGCGGAGACGACCTGGGCGTCCTCCCAGGGCATGCCGGCGCGGGCGAAGGCCGCGGCGACCGAGGAGACGGCCGGCAGGACTTCGAGTTCGAGCCCGTACTCGGGCCGGCGGAGGGTGCGGACGACGCCGAAGAACCCCGGGTCGCCCTCGGCGACCACGACGGCGGTGCCGCGGTGTTCGGCGATCCGCCGGGCGGCGGACTGGACGCTGCCGAGTGCGATGCGTTCGGCGCCGGCCGGGACCGGCAGTGCGGCCAGTTGGTACGGCGCCCCCGCGACCAGGGTCGCCCCGGCCAGTGCGCCGGCCGCCGCCTCCGTGAGCGGTGTGCCGTCCCACCCGATGACCGTGATCCGGTCAGCCATCTGCGGCTGTTCTCCCTCGCCCGAAAATCCGCCCCTGTGCGGACGGCGCGCGCCTGCGCGTCCACGTGCAGAGGCTACCGGGTGGGGCCTGTCGGACGGGCATCGCCGCCCCGCGGGGCGGGTGGCCGGTGGCGGTCAGTCGTGCAGGACGTACCGCTGCTCGGACCGGCTGTCGGTCTGCGGGGTGTCGAGGTCCTCGGGGAGGAGGCTCCACAGGATGAGGTCGGTGCGCGCGTCGGGGGCGCCGCGGTGGTCGGGCTCCTCGCCGCGGACTATGCCGGCGCTGCGCAGTACGCCCTCGCTGATCGCACCGATCTTCTGGGCGACCTGCTGGGCGGCGATGTTGCCGGCGGCGGTGCGCATCTCCAGGCGGAGGAAGCCGCGGTCCTCGAAGAGCCACTGGGCGACGCCGAGGACGGCCTCGGGGGCGTAGCCCTCGCCGCGGGCCCAGGCGGCGGTGATGAAGCCGATCTCGGTGGAGCGCAGCCGCCAGTCGGTGGAGCGCAGGTCGACCAGGCCGACCAGCCGCTGGGTGAGGTGTTCGGCGACGGCGAAGACGATGCCGCCGCCCTCGGCGCGGCGGCCGGGAGCGATGACGCGGATCAGGTGCCGGGCGTGGGCGTCGGTGAACGGCGAGGGGAGGGCCGTCCAGGTGTGCACCTGCTCGTCGGAGGCGAGGGCGGTGAGGCCCGCGGTGTCGCCGTCGTCGAGCGGGCGCAGCAACAGCCGTTCGGTGCTGATGGCTGTTTCGGGGAAGCTCGCTGCCATGCCGTCTCTCCTCGCCGGGTCGTGGACACACCGTACGCCCCGCCTCTCTTCGGGCGTGTCAGGGTACCGGCATTCCGGCGACGGGCCGTCAGATCGGCTGCCGACACGGCCGTGGTGGGCGCATACTGCGCGACCGGGCCCCGGCCGCGGGTGCGGCGGGGCCCGGTCGGTCCAGGGCAGTCAGGCTCAGAAGGCGGGGATCACCGAGCCGTTGAAGGTCTCGTCGATGTACTTCTTGACCTCGGCGGAGTGCAGCAGCTCGGCGAGCTTCTGGACGCGCGGGTCGGCCTCGCCGCCCTTCTTGACGGCGAGGATGTTGGCGTAGGGGTTGCCCTCGGCCTTCTCGAGGACGATGGCGTCGGTGGCGGGCTCGAGGCCGGAGTCGAGGGCGTAGTTGCCGTTGATGACGGCGGCGTCGAGGTCGCCGAGGGAGCGCGGCAGCTGGGCCGCCTCCAGCTCCTTGAACTTGAGGTTCTTGGGGTTGGTGGCGATGTCCTGGACGGTGGCGGTGGTGCCGGCGCCGGACTTGAGGGTGATGACGTTGTTGTCGGCGAGCAGCTTGAGCGCGCGGCCCTCGTTGGTGGCGTCGTTGGGGACGCCGACCTCGGCGCCGTCCTTGAGCTCGGCGACCGACTTGACCTTCTTGGAGTAGAGGCCGAGGGGCTCCAGGTGGACGGCCTGGACGGAGACGATGTCCGTGCCGTTCTTCTTGTTGAAGTCCTCGAGGTACGGAACGTGCTGGAAGTAGTTGGCGTCGGCCGAGCCGTCCTGCACCGCGGTGTTGGGGGTCACGTAGTCGGTGACCACCTTGACGTCGAGCTTGAGCCCGGCCTTGTCGGCGAGGTTCTTCTTGACGTAGTCGAGGATCTGGGCGTGCGGGGTGGGGCTGGCGATGACGGTCAGCGTCTTGTTCGGGTCGGCGCTCGCCCCGGCGGGGGCGGAGCTGTCGCTGCCGCAGGCGGCGAGGGTGAGGGCGACGCCGGCGGTGGCGAGGACGCTGGTGAACTTCAGGACGTTACGCACGAAAAGTGCCTTTCTCCGGTGGTGCGGTGGTCGGCGGGAGCCGTGGCTGCCGCCTGGTGCGGGCCGGGGTGTCCGGCCGCGGTCTGGGTCAGCGGGTGGAGGCGGGTTCCGCCTGCTCCTCGCCGGGGAGGTCGACGACCTCGGGGCGGAAGCGCCGGGGCACGGCGCCGCGGTGGCTCAGTCGACGGACGGAGTAGTCGCCGATCAGCTGGATGGCGGTGACGACGACGACGAGTTCGGCGATGATCACCCACATGAAGCCGGTCTCGAAGCGCAGGTAGCCGTAGCGGACGGCGAGGTCGCCGAGGCCGCCGCCGCCGACCACGCCGGCCATCGCGGAGTAGCCGATGAGGGCGATGACCGTGGTGGTGGCGGAGGCCACCAGTGCGGGCAGCGACTCGGGCAGCAGGGTCTTGCGGACGATGGTGCCGGTGGAGCCGCCCATGGACTGGACGGCCTCGACCAGGCCGCCGTCCACTTCGCGGACGGCCGTCTCGACGAGCCGGGCGAAGAACGGGACGGCGCCGATGGTGAGCGGCACGGTGGCGGCCTGCCAGCCGATGGTGGTGCCGGCGATCGCCTTGGTGAAGCCCTGCAGCGCCACCATGAGGATGATGAAGGGCAGCGAGCGGCCGATGTTGACGATCGCTCCGAGCACCCGGTTGAAGGGGACGTGCTGGAGCAGCCCGCCCTTGTCGGTGAGCACCAGCAGGACGCCGAGCGGCAGACCGAGCAGCACGGTGGCGACCGAGGAGACGCCGACCATCTGGAGCGTCTCCCAGGTGGCGGGCCACAGGAGTTCCTGCATCTGGTCCCAGGTCATGCCGCCACCCCCTCGGCGCCGACGAGGTCGACCTGCAGGCCCTGCTCGCGCAGGAAGCCGATCGGGACGACGTTGTCCTGGTGGCCGCCGGGCAGTTCGACGCGCATCCGGCCGACCATCCGGCCGGCGATGGTCTCCACCGCGGCACCGAGGATGTTGATGTCGATCTGGTAGGTGCGGGCGAGCTGGGAGACGAACGGCTGGGCCGGGGTGTCGCCCTGGAAGGTGATCTCGACGACGGTGTGGCCGCTGTGGCCGGAGGCGAACTCGCCGAGCGGGAAGAGGTCGCGGGCGATCCGGGAGTTGCCGTCGGCGAGCAGGTCGGTGAGCGCACCGGACTCGACGATCCGTCCGCCGCGCATCAGTGCCGCGGAGTCGCAGACGGACTTGATGACGTCCATCTCGTGCGTGATGAGCAGGACGGTCAGGCCGAGCTGCTTGTTGAGGTCGCGCAGCAGGGCGAGGATCGAACGGGTGGTCTCCGGGTCGAGGGCGCTGGTGGCCTCGTCGGAGAGCAGCACCTTGGGGTCGCCGGCCAGGGCGCGGGCGATGCCGACGCGCTGCTTCTGGCCGCCGGAGAGCTGCGCGGGGTGGTTGCGGGCCTTGTCGGCGAGGCCGACCAGGTCGAGCAGCTCGGCGGCCTTGCGGCGGCGTGCGGTGCGGTCGAGGCCGATGATCTCCAGCGGCAGCTCGACGTTCTGCTGGACGGTCCGCGAGGAGAGCAGGTTGAAGTGCTGGAAGACCATGCCGATGCGGCGGCGGGCCTCGCGCAGTTCGCGGCCTGCGCGGTTGTCGCCGCCGGGCAGGGCGGTCAGGTCGACGCCGTCCACCGTGACGGTGCCTGCGGTGGGCCGCTCCAGCATGTTCACGCAGCGGATGAGGGTGGACTTGCCGGCACCGCTGGTGCCGACGACTCCGTAGACCTCTCCCGGGCGGACGTGCAGGTCGACGCCGTCGAGGGCGGTGACCTCTTTGCCGCGTGAGCGGTAGACCTTGGTGAGGCCCTGGGTGGTGATCACGGCTGCTTTCCGTTGGTCGGGGGGCGGCGGCCTCGTGGGCCGGGCGCACCGGTGCGGTCGGCGGCGTACGGGGGCACGCCTGATGAGGGGGTGTCATGTGTGCCGTACGCCGATCGCGGCCGCCGGGCGGGGTGGACGCCCGCGGACGCGGTCCTGACGGGTCGTCAGTGAAGCTGTGGCGGTGGGGGCGCCGGGACGCCGGCGCGGGTGCTCGCTTCGGGGCGCGAGGAGGGGGACGAGGGCCCTCAGCAGTGACACATGCGACAGCACATGCGGCGCTCGCCGCCCGGCACGGTGCCGGTGGGGGTGCATGTCGTGGTCGCAGTCATGGAAGACAGTTAATCAGACCTTCGGACACGATCCCAATAAACAGGAAGGCGAGTCCGAAATACGGACACGACCCTTGTGTCGCAAGGCCGACGGCGCCCGCCCCCTCAGCGGGGGCGGGCGCCGTCGGCGGAGCGGGGCGGGTCAGGCGGAGGCCGCCAGCGGGGCCGGGACGGACTTGCCGAGCGTCACCACGGACAGCCGGCCGGAGACCTCCTTGACGTCGGTCTGGACGTAGCCGTGCCGGGCGTACAGCCGCAGGTTGCCGAGGCTGCGGTGGCCGGTGAACAGTTCGAAGCCGTAGACCTCGTGCGCGGCCTGCAGGCGCTGCTCCACGGCGTCCAGGAGGCGGCCGCCGAGGCCGTGGCGCTGCATCCGCGGGTGGACGACCAGCCGGCCGATCCGCGCGATGCCGTCGGCGTCCACCCTGCCGCGGACGGTGCCGACCACCTCGTCGCCGAGCCTGGCGACCAGGAACTCCTGCTCGCCGAGCTCGGCCCGCAGGCTGTCCAGGGTCTGGGTGAGGGGTTCGAGGGACCAGTCCCCGTAGAGCTCCGCCTCGTCCTGGTAGCCGAGGTACTGCAGCTTGAGGATCTGTTCCGCGTCGTCCTGCGTCGCCGGCGAGATGATCACACTCATGCCCATGTGCGGGGTCTCCCCATCGTTAGTGCCCGGTGCGCGGTCGAGGGTGAGCACCGGTGCCCGGCCTGAGGTCCCGGACGGGGATCGGCCCGGCCGGGAAGAGGGTCGAACGGCTCCCTCGGACGGCAGTGCCGCAACGCTGCGGCCGGACCGGCACACGGGGGCGCGCCGGCGCACGGCACCGGGAGAGACGTTCGCCACCGCTCTACCCCGGCGTCGCCGGATCTCAACCTTCCGGACGCCGGACGTGGCGAGCGTCACGTTCTCGACCGTACGCGGTCACTCACCGTGCAGTCACTCCGCCGTCCGACTGCTCTCCAGCGCCGTCACTCCCCCGTCCAGTCCTTGCGGCGGGCCGCCAGCAGTGACCGCAGGCAGGCCAGGCAGCGGGACCTGGTCGGGCCGATGCTGCCGCGGGGCACGCCGGTGCGGGCGGCCAGCTCGGTGTAGGTGAGCTCCGGCGACTCGGCCAGCGACAGCAGCAGCTCCGGGCAGCGGCCCGGCAGCTCGGCCAGCGCCCGTCGGACGGCCCGGCCGAGCTCGGCGGCCAGCAGCTCCTCGTGCGGCTCCCGACGGGCCCGGGCGGGGCGCGGCACCGGTGTCTCCCTGGCGGCGGCCGTCCGGGCGGCCAGGGCGGCGCGGACGGCCCTGGCCCGCAGCCAGCCGCGCGGGTCGCGGGGCAGGCCGGGGCCGGCCGCCCGCTCGGCGGCGTGCAGCCAGACGGTCTGTTCCAGGTCCGCGCCGTCCGGCCGGCCGCCGGGCAGTGCGGCCCGGGCGAGGACGGCGACGAAGGGGGTGAGGTCGCGGCGCAGCTCCGCGACGGGGAGGTCCAGGCCGGGACGGGCTTCGCTCACACCTGCCGCAACGAGCGGGGGCGCGCCGGGTCACCCGGCGCGCCCCTCACGGCTCGAAGGGCCGTCAGCCCTGCAGCCACTCCTGCTGGACGGCGAGGTCGGCCTTCACCTCGGCGAGCTGGGCGGCGACGGCGCTCGGCGCGGTGCCGCCGCGGCCGCTGCGGGAGGCGATGGCGCCGTGCACGCTGAGCACCGAGCGGACCTCGGGCGTCAGGTGGCCGGAGATCTCCGCGAACTGCTCGTCCGTCAGGTCCCACAGCTCGATGCCCTGCTGCTCGCAGGTCTTGACGCAGGCTCCGGCGACCTCGTGCGCGACGCGGAACGGCACGCCCTGCTTGACCAGCCACTCGGCGATGTCGGTGGCGAGCGAGAAGCCGGCCGGGGCCAGCTCCTCCAGGCGCTCGCGGTGCACGGTCAGGGTGGCCATCATGCCGGTGAAGGCCGGCAGCAGGACCTCGAGGGTGTCGCAGGAGTCGAAGACCGGCTCCTTGTCCTCCTGGAGGTCCCGGTTGTAGGCCAGCGGGAGCGCCTTGAGGGTGGCGAGCAGGCCGGTGAGGTTGCCGATGAGGCGGCCGGACTTGCCGCGGGCGAGCTCGGCGATGTCCGGGTTCTTCTTCTGCGGCATGATCGAGGAGCCCGTGGAGAAGGCGTCGTGCAGCGTGATGAAGCCGAACTCCTTGGTGTTCCAGATGATCACCTCCTCGGCGATGCGCGAGAGGTTGATCCCGATCATGGCCGTGACGAAGGCGAACTCGGCGACGAAGTCGCGCGAGGCGGTGCCGTCGATGGAATTGCCGACCGAGCCGCGCTCGAAGCCGAGGTCGGCGGCGACCGCCTGCGGGTCGAGGCCGAGCGAGGAGCCCGCCAGCGCGCCGGAGCCGTACGGGGAGACGGCGGTGCGGGTGTCCCACTGGCGCAGCCGCTCGGCGTCCCGGCCGAGGGCCTGCACGTGCGCGAGGACGTGGTGCGCGAAGAGCACCGGCTGGGCGTGCTGCAGGTGGGTGCGGCCCGGCATGGCGGTGTCCGGGTGGGCCTCGGCGAGGCCGACCAGCGCGTGCTGGAGGTCGAGCACCAGACCGCCGATGATCTTCGCGTGGTCGCGGAGGTACATCCGGAAGAGCGTGGCGATCTGGTCGTTGCGGGACCGGCCGGCCCGCAGCTTGCCGCCGAGGTCGGGGCCGAGGCGCTCCAGCAGGCCGCGTTCGAGGGCGGTGTGCACGTCCTCGTCGGCGATGGTGCCGGTGAAGGCGCCGGACTCGACGTCGGCGAGCAGGCCGTCCAGGCCCGCCAGCATGGCGGCGAGCTCGTCGCTGCTCAGCAGGCCGGCCTTGTGCAGCACGCGGGCGTGCGCCTTGGAGCCGGCGATGTCGTACGGCGCGAGGCGCCAGTCGAAGTGCACCGAGGCGGAGAGCCTGGCCAGCGCCTCGGACGGGCCGTCGGCGAAGCGCGCACCCCAGAGGCGCAGCTCAGGATTGCTGCCGGCGGCGTTCTGGTCGGCGGTCATCGCGTGGGCTCCTTGCTTGCGGGTGGGGTGGGCCCCGGCTGCGGGGAGAGCCGCCGGGGCCCGGGGGGCGTGCGGATCAGGCGAGGTCGCGGCGGGCGGCGATCTTCGAGGACATGCCGAAGATCTCGATGAAGCCCTTGGACATCGACTGGTCGAAGGTGTCGCCGGTGTCGTAGGTCGCGAGGTTGAAGTCGTACAGCGACTGGTCCGACTTGCGGCCGTTGACCACCGCGCGGCCGCCGTGCAGCACCATCCGGATGTCGCCGGAGACGCTCTGGTTGGCCTCGTTGACGAAGCCGTCCAGGGCGCGCTTGAGCGGGGAGAACCACAGGCCGTCGTAGACCAGCTCGGCCCAGCGCTGCTCGACCTGCCGCTTGTAGCGGGCCAGCTCGCGCTCGACGGTGACGTTCTCCAGGGCCTGGTGGGCGGTGATCAGGGCGATCGCGCCGGGGGCCTCGTAGATCTCGCGGGACTTGATGCCGACCAGGCGGTCCTCGACCATGTCGAGGCGGCCGATGCCCTGGGCACCGGCCCGCTTGTTCAGCTCCTCGATGGCCTGCAGGACGGTCACCTTGCGGCCGTCGATCGCGACCGGCACGCCGGCCTCGAAGGTGATGACGACCTCGTCGGCCTCGCGCGGGTCGGCCGGGTTCTGGGTGTACTCGTAGACGTCCTCGATCGGGGCGTTCCAGATGTCCTCGAGGAAGCCCGTCTCGACGGCGCGGCCGAAGACGTTCTGGTCGATCGAGTACGGCGACTTCTTGGTGGTCGCGATCGGCAGGCCCTTGGACTCGGCGAAGGCGATCGCCTTGTCACGGGTCATCGCGTAGTCGCGGACCGGGGCGATGCACTTGAGGTTCGGCGCCAGCGAGTTGATGCCGACCTCGAAGCGGACCTGGTCGTTGCCCTTGCCGGTGCAGCCGTGGGCGACGGTGGTGGCGCCGTGCTTCTGCGCGGCGGCGACCAGGTGCTTGACGATCACCGGGCGGGAGAGGGCCGACACCAGCGGGTACTGGCCCTGGTAGAGGGCGTTGGCCTTGAGAGCCGGCAGGCAGTACTCGTCGGCGAACTCGGTGCGGGCGTCCGCGACCTCGGCCTCGACGGCGCCGCAGTCCAGCGCGCGCTGGCGGATGACGTCCAGGTCCTCGCCGCCCTGGCCGACGTCGACGGCGACGGCGATGACCTCGGCGCCGGTCTCCTCGGCGATCCAGCCGATGCAGACGGACGTGTCCAGACCGCCCGAGTAGGCGAGTACGACGCGCTCGGTCACGGCTTTCTCCTTCACAAACGGTGCGAACAGGGCGGAGCTCACAGCGGGGCGAGTCCCATACGGCGTTAGGCATAAGTATGCACTACCGCGTATGGATTTCAAAACGCGGGCCGGCCGGGGCCGGGCTCGCGGCCAAGGTAGGCCCGCCCCCGGGCCGGGTCAACGACCGTCCCGGCGCCGCGCTGGACACGAATTGGACCGGCCGGTCTTTCTCCAGAACGCACACCGCCCCGGTGACCTCGCGGGTCACCGGGGCGGTGGAGAGGCTGCGGGTGCTACTGCGCCTTCGCCTGTGCCAGCTGCATCAGGTGGTCGGCCAGTGCCTGGCCGCCGGCCGGGTCGCGGCTGATCAGCAGCACGGTGTCGTCGCCGGCGATGGTGCCGATGATCTCGTACGTCTCGGCGGCGTCGATCGCCGAGGCGAGGAACTGAGCGGCGCCCGGCGGGGTGCGCAGCACCACCAGGTTGCCGGAGGCCGTCGCGGAGACCATCAGCTCGCCCGCCAGCCGGGCCATCCTGGCCTCGCTGGCGGACTCCCCCATCGGCGCGCGCGGCGTGCGGTCGCCGCCCTCGGCGGGCACGGCGTAGATCAGCGCGCCGTCCCGGTTGCGGATCTTCACCGCGCCCAGCTCGTCCAGGTCCCGCGAGAGCGTGGCCTGGGTGACCACCAGTCCGTCGTCGGCGAGCAGCTTCGCCAGCTGGCTCTGCGAACGGACGGGCTGACGGGTCAACAGGTCCACGATCCGCCGGTGGCGTGCGGTCCGGGTCTGCGGGACCTGCGGCGTCGCCCCGGGGGCGGGCTGGTCGGACTGGGGTGCGGTCATGTGATGATTCTCCCGGACTCCGCTCAGCTGTTCGCGTCGGGGGTTTCGTCGCGGACGGACCGGACGATCTCCGGCAGCGCCGTGAGGAAGGAGTCCGCCTCCTGCTCGGTCAGCACCAGCGGCGGCACCAGCCGGACGGCGTCCGGCACGGCCGCGTTCACCAGGAACCCGGCCCGCTGCGCCGCGGCCTGCACCTTCGCGGAGACCGGCTCGGTCAGCACGATGCCGAGCAGCAGCCCGGCGCCCCGGACGTGGCTCACCAGCGGGTCGCCGATCGCCTCGATGCCGTGCCGCAGCTTGTCGCCGATCTTGCGGACGTGCTCCAGCAGCCCCTCGGACGCGATGGTCTCCAGGACGGCCAGGCCCGCCGCGGCGACCACCGGGTTGCCGCCGAAGGTGGTGCCGTGGTGGCCGGGGTGCAGCAGGTCGGCGGCCGGGCCGAAGGCGACCGTCGCACCGATCGGCAGGCCGCCGCCGAGGCCCTTGGCGAGCGTCACGACGTCCGGCTCGACGTCCTCGTACGCCTGGTGGGCGAACCAGTGGCCGGTGCGGCCGATGCCGGTCTGGATCTCGTCGAGGACGAGCAGGGTGCCGGTGGCGCGGGTGATCTCCCGGGCGGCCCGCAGGTAGCCGTCGGGCAGCGGGATCGCACCGTTCTCGCCCTGGATCGGCTCCAGGAAGACGGCGGCGGTCTCGGTGGTGACGGCGGCCCGCAGCGCCTCGACGTCGCCGAACGGCACGTGGGTGACGTCGCCGGGCAGCGGCCGGAACGGGTCCTGCTTGGCGGGCTGGGCGGTGAGCGCGAGGGCGCCCATCGTCCGGCCGTGGAAGCCGCCCTGCAGCGAGACCAGGTGGGTGCGGCCGGTCAGCCGGCTGATCTTGAACGCGGCCTCGTTGGCCTCGGCGCCGGAGTTGCAGAAGAACACCCGGCCGGGGCGGCCGAACAGCTCCAGCAGCTTCTCCGCGAGGCGTACGGTCGGCTCGGCCATGAACAGGTTGGAGACGTGGCCGAGGGTGGTGATCTGCCGGGTCACCGCCTCCACCACGGCCGGATGGGCGGTGCCGAGCGCGTTGACGGCGATGCCGCCGACCAGGTCGAGGTACTCGTTGCCGTCGGCGTCCCACACCTTGGCGCCCTCGCCGCGGACCAGCGGGATGCGCGGGGTGCCGTAGTTGTCCATCAGCGCGTGCTGCCACCGCTGGGTGAGTTCGCTGTTGCTCATGCCAGGCCCCCGATCACGGTCGTTTCGTCGTCGGGCACGACCATGGTGCCGACGCCCTCGTCGGTGAAGATCTCCAGCAGCAGGCTGTGCTGCACCCGCCCGTCCAGCACGCGGGCGGTGCCCACGCCGGAGCGGACGGCCCGCAGGCAGCCCTCCATCTTGGGGAGCATGCCGGTCGCCAGGGTGGGCAGCATCTCCTCCAGCTCGGAGGCGGTCAGCTGGCTGATCACGTCGTCCGAGTCCGGCCAGTCCTTGTACAGGCCCTCGACGTCGGTCAGCACGACCAGCATCTCCGCGCCGAGCGCGACCGCGAGGGCGGCCGCGGCGGTGTCCGCGTTGATGTTGTAGACGTGGCCGTCGGTGCCGCGGGCGATCGAGGAGATCACCGGGATGCGGCCGTCGCCGATCAGCGCCTTCACGGCGCCGGCCTCGATGTTGACGATGTCGCCGACCAGGCCGATGTCGACCTGCTCGCCGTCCACCACGGCATACCGCTTGACGGCCGTCATGGTGTGGGCGTCCTCGCCGGTCATGCCGACCGCGAACGGGCCGTGCCCGTTGAGCAGGCCGACCAGCTCGCGCTGGACCTGCCCGGCGAGCACCATCCGGACGACGTCCATGGTCTCCGGGGTGGTGACCCGCAGGCCCGCGGTGAACGAGGACTCCAGGCCCAGCTTGTCGAGCTGGGCGCTGATCTGCGGGCCGCCGCCGTGCACGACGACGGGGTTCAGGCCGGCGTAGCGCAGGAAGACCACGTCCTGGGCGAAGGCGGCCTTGAGATCCTCGTCCACCATGGCGTTGCCGCCGAACTTGATCACGACGGTCTTGCCGTGGAAGCGCTCCAGCCACGGGAGCGCCTCGATGAGGGTGCGGGCCTTGGGCAGCGCGGCGTTGCTGCGGGCCTGTTCACCCTTGGGTGCGATCTTCACGGTCTGTTGTCCCCCGGGATCAGGTCGAGTAGGCGCTGTTCTCGTGCACGTAGTCGGCGGTGAGGTCGTTGGTCCACACGGTGGCGGCGGCCGTGCCGGCGTTGAGGTTCGCGGTGATGACGACCTCGCGGCCGGCCATGTCGACCAGGTCGCGGTCCTCGCCGACGCTGCCGCCGCGGCAGACCCACACCCCGTTGATGGCGACGTCGAGCGCGTCCGGCTCGAAGGCGGCGGAGGTGGTGCCGATCGCGGCCAGCACCCGGCCCCAGTTCGGGTCCTCGCCGTGGATGGCGCACTTCAGCAGGTTGTTGCGGGCGACGGTGCGGGCCACCTCGACGGCCTCGTCCTCGGTGGCGGCGCCGGTGACGTCGATCCGGATGTCCTTGGAGGCGCCCTCGGCGTCGCCGATCAGCTGCCGGGCCAGGTCGGCGCAGACGGTGCGGACGGCCTCGGCGAACTCGGCCGTGTCCGGGGAGACCCCGGAGGCGCCGGAGGCGAGCAGCAGCACGGTGTCGTTGGTGGACATGCAGCCGTCGGAGTCGACCCGGTCGAAGGTGGTGCGGGTGGCGCCGCGCAGCGCGGCGTCCAGCTCGGCGCTCTCCACGGCGGCGTCGGTGGTGACGACGACCAGCATGGTGGCCAGGCCCGGGGCGAGCATGCCCGCGCCCTTGGCCATGCCGCCGACCGTCCAGCCGGCCGGGCTGGTGGCCTGCGCGGTCTTGTGCACGGTGTCGGTGGTCTTGATGGCGATCGCGGCGGCCTCCCCGCCGTCCCCGCTGAGCGCCTTGACGGCCTGCTCGACACCGGGCAGCAGGATGTCCATCGGCAGCCGGACGCCGATCAGGCCGGTGGAGCAGACGGCGACCTCGATCGCGCCCACGTTCAGCTCGGCGGCGACCTTCTCGGCGGTGGCGTGGGTGTCCTGGAAGCCCTCCGGGCCGGTGCAGGCGTTGGCGCCGCCGGAGTTGAGGACGACCGCGGACAGCGAGCCGGTCTTCAGCACCTGCTCGGACCAGAGCACGGGGGCGGCCTTGACCCGGTTGGAGGTGAAGACGCCGGCCGCGGCGAACTGCGGGCCGTCGTTGACCACGAGGGCGAGGTCGGGGGTGCCGGAGGCCTTGATGCCGGCCGTGACGCCGGCCGCGCGGAAGCCCTTCGCCGCCGTCACGCCGATGTTCTGCTGGTCCGTCACGGGCTGGCTCACGGTGCGACTCCGTTCAGCGGGAGGCCGAGCTCCTCGGGCAGGCCGAGGGCGATGTTCATGGACTGCACCGCGCCGCCCGCGGTGCCCTTCACCAGGTTGTCGATCGCGCTGATGGCGATCACCCGCCCGGCGTGCTCGTCCAGTGCGACCTGGACGAGGGCGGCGTTCGAGCCGTACACCGAGCTGGTCTGCGGCCACTGGCCCTCGGGCAGCAGGCGGACGAAGGTCTCGCCGGCGAACGCCTCCTTGTAGGCGGCGCGCAGCGACTCGGCGGTGGTGCCGGGCTTCGCCTTGGCGCTGCAGGTGGCGAGGATGCCGCGGGGCATCGGGGCCAGGGTCGGTGTGAAGGAGACGGTGACGTCCTCGCCGGCCACCGGGCCGAGGTTCTGCGCCATCTCCGGGGTGTGGCGGTGCACGCCGCCGACGCCGTACGGGCTCATCGAGCCCATCACCTCGCTGCCGAGCAGGTGCGGCTTGACCGCCTTGCCGGCACCGGATGTGCCGGACGCGGCGACGACCACGGCCTCCGGCTCGACGAGCTTCGCCGCGTAGGCGGGGAACAGCGCGAGGGAGACGGCCGTCGGGTAGCAGCCCGGGACGGCGATCCGCTTGGTGCCCTTGAGCGCTGCGCGGTGGCCGGGCAGCTCGGGCAGGCCGTAGGGCCAGGTGCCGGCGTGCGGGGAGCCGTAGAACTTCTCCCAGGTCGCGGCATCCTTCAGCCGGAAGTCGGCGCCGCAGTCGACGACCAGCACGTCCTCACCGAGCGCCTCGGCGACGGCCGCGGACTGGCCGTGCGGCAGCCCGAGGAAGACCACGTCGTGCCCGGCCAGCACCTCCGGGGTGGTGGGCTCGAGCACGCGGTCGGCCAGCGGCAGCAGGTGCGGCTGCAGGGTGCCGAAGACCGCCCCCGCGTTGGAACCGCCCGTCAGCGCCCCGATCTCGATCTCCGGGTGCCCGAGCAGCAGGCGCAGCACCTCACCGCCCGCATACCCGCTCGCTCCGGCGACGGCGACTCGCAATGCCATGGCGTCCTCCTTCGTTAAGCATGAATATACGCACCTTGGAAATTTCATGCAAGGAGCTCCGGGCACCCCCGACCAGCCTGCCCGATCCCCGCCCCCTGGCGCCGCCAACCATCCGAACCCTCCAAAGTTCAGCAGCCGGACTCGGTGCCGACCAATGCCCGAAGCGGCAGCATTCCCTTGGCAGAGTGACAATC
Source organism: Kitasatospora sp. NPDC051914 (assembly GCF_040680995.1). NCBI lineage: Bacteria > Bacillati > Actinomycetota > Actinomycetes > Kitasatosporales > Streptomycetaceae > Kitasatospora > Kitasatospora sp. NPDC051914. The sequence goes on along the minus strand of NZ_JBFAXX010000050.1, from coordinate 15,864 downwards.
AGGCCCGACCGGCGGCACCTCCGCGGCGGGCACGGTGTTGTGCCCCTTTCACAAAGGAGTTCACCAGTGAGTGCACAGACCGACGTGGTGGTCACCGGACTGGGAGCCACCACTCCGCTCGGCGGGGACACCGCCTCGACCTGGGCGGCGATGCTGGCGGGACGGTCCGGGATCACCGCGATCGAGGAGGAGTGGGCGGCCGGACTGCCGGTGCGGATCGCCGGACGGCTCGCCGTCGAGCCCACCGAACTCCTCGACCGGGTGCAGGCCCGCCGGATGGACCGCTGCGAACAGGTCGCCCTGGTCGCCGCCCGGGAGGCCTGGGCCGACGCCGGCCGCCCGGCCGTCGAACCCGAGCGGCTCGCCGTGGTGATCGGCACCGGCACCGGCGGCGCACTCACCATGCTCGGCCAGGACGACGTGCTGGAGGCCGCAGGAGTCCGCCGGGTCTCCCCGCACACCGTGCCGATGCTGATGGCGAACGGCCCCGCCGCCTGGGTCAGCATCGACCTCGGCGCCCGCGGCGGCGCCCACACCCCGGTCAGCGCCTGCGCCTCCGGCGCGGAGGCGATCGCCCTCGGCCTGGACCTCATCCGGCTCGGCCGCGCCGACGTCGTGGTGGCGGGCGGCGCCGAGGCCTGCATCTGCCCGCTCACCCTGGCCGGCTTCGCCCAGGCCAAGGCGCACTCCACCCGCAACGACGCACCCCGGCAGGCCTCCCGCCCGTTCGACGCCGACCGGGACGGCTTCGTGATCGGCGAGGGCGCCGCAGTCGTCGTCCTGGAACGGGCCTCCTTCGCCGCCGCCCGCGGCGGCCGCCCCTACGCGGCACTCGCCGGGGCCGCCGTCACCTCCGACGCCCACCACATCACCGCCGCCAACCCGGAGGGCCAGGTCAGGGCGATGCGGCAGGCCCTGGCCGCCGCCGACCTCTCCCCGCTCGCGGTCGACCTCGTGCACGCCCACGCGACCTCCACGCCGCTCGGCGACCTCGCCGAGGCGCAGTCCGTCACCGAGGCGGTGGGCACCCACCCCGCCGTCACCGCGACCAAGTCCATGACCGGGCACCTCTTCGGCGCGGCCGGAGCGGTCGGCGCCGTGGTGGCCGTCCTCGCCGTGCGGGACGGCATCGTCCCGGCGACGCAGAACCTCGACACCCCCGACCCGGCGGTCAAGCTGGACGTGGTCACCGGCGGCCCGCGGACGGGTGCCGTCGGCGCAGCGATCACCAACGCCTTCGGCTTCGGCGGCCACAACGCCACGCTGGTGTTCACACCTGCATAGGCGGCCAGCCGATAGGGGCGCGGGGAACTGCGCGGTTTCGGGGCGCCCGGATCACACGGCTCGCCACATCCGAATTGCGCAGTTCTCCCCCAGCCTTCGGCCGGGAGGTGCCCCCACGCGCCCCTACTGGCCTGCCCTAGTTCTTGACGCTGCGGAGGAGGACGAACTTCGGGTCGCCGGCGACGGTGCGGCAGTTGCCGAACAGGCGGCGGAGTTTGACGTGGTAGCCGAGGTGGCGGTTGCCGACGACCCAGAGTTCGCCGCCGGGGCGCAGTGCACGGCGGGCGCCGGTGAACATCCGCCAGGCCGTGGCGTCGGTGAGCGCCTGGTGGCTGTGGAACGGCGGGTTGTTGAGGACCAGGTCGACGCTGCCGGGTGCCACCCCGGCCATGCCGTCGCCCGCCTCGAAGCGGGCCGGTGCGTCCGGGCCGAGGTTGGCCCGGAAGGTCGCCTCGGCGGAGGCGACGGCCTGGTACGACTCGTCGAGGAAGACCACTTCGGCGGCCGGGTTGGCGAGGGCGGCGGCGGTGCCGACGACCCCGTTGCCGCAACCGAGGTCGACCACGGTCTCCGGGCCGTGCCGTTCGGGGAGGTGGCCGAGCAGGAAGCGGGTGCCGATGTCGAGGCGGTCGGCGCAGAAGATGCCTGCGTGGTTGTGGACGCGGTGCCCGGAGGCGGCGCCGATGCCGTCGGGCAGCAGGTAGCTCTGCGGCCACGGGCTGCCGGTGCGGGCGATCGCCGGGTCCGGGGTGCAGAAGATCAGGCGGGCCTTGCGGACGGCCAGCGAGGTGCGGGTGGCGCCGAGGATCGACTCGAACAGCTTGAGCGTGGAGGTGTGGATCTCGGTGACCATGCCGGTGCCGACCACCACCGTGCCCTCGTGCACGGCGGGGGCGAGCCGGTGCAGCTGGTCCTCCAGCAGGGCCAGGCTCTTGGGCACCCGGACGAGCAGCACGTCGATGCGGTCCGGCGGGGTGTCGCGGGTGGACAGCAGCCGGACGGCGTCCGCGTCCGTGGGGTGGTTGCGGGCCAGGTTGGCCTCGGTGGCACGGCGGCCGAGGTAGGAGTCGCCGATCTGCACGGGGTGGTGCGGGGCCAGGGCGGTGGCCAGGGCCCCCCAGCGGTCGCCGACCACGACCACGTTGCCGGACAGGTCGGTGCCGCTCTCCGCCAGGTGCCGCAGCAGGTAGTCGTCGGCGGCGTCCCAGGCGCGCAGCCGGTCGCGGGGGTCCTCGGGGAAGCGGGTGAGGTCGATCTCGCCCCACGGCGTGCTCAAACGGTTCATCGCGCCCCAGGCTAGCCGACCGGGGGCACCGCCCCGGACCGGCTCAGCCGCCGAGCAGGCCCCCGGTGTACGGGTCATCGGCCAGCTGCCGCCAGGAGTGGTCGGCGGTGGCGAACGACTCCGGGTCGACCGCCTCGACCACGGCGTCGACCACGCCGTGCAGCACCGCCCTCGGGTCGAACGCCTGCCACGGGTGACCGTCCTCCTCCGCCCGGTACCAGGCGGCGCGCAGCCGCTCGTACGTCCAGCAGGCGTACAGCAGTGCGGACAGGTCGCGGTGGAGGTAGCGGGCGGGCCCGCCCTCCTCGTACCAGGCGGGGAGCTCCAGGCGGCCGGTGGCACCGTCGAGGGCGACCGGCAGGTCGTGCGGCCACCAGCCGATCGCGAGGAAGCCTGCCTGGTCGGAGCGGTCGTGCGGAACGGCGAAGCCCTCGGGGTGGGACTCGGCCATGGTGCGCAGCGGCCCGTCGCCGGCGACGCCGAACATCTCGTACTGCAGCGGCAGGCCGTGCTCGGTGAGCAGCCTGCGGGTCGGCGCGTGGGTGATCGCCGCGGGCAGCTCCTCCGGGCGGAAGCGGCGGACGGAACCGCCCTCCCCGTAGGCGGCGAGGTCGGCCAGGTCGTCGACCAGGCCGGGCTCGAACTCGTACGCGGGGCCGTCCGGGCCGCCGGGGCGGGCGCCCCAGGCGAGGCTGCGGAGGAGCAGTTCGGTCTCCCAGTGGGCGGGGCGGCCGCCGTCGGCGAACAGCTGCGGGTCGATGGCGCGCAGCCGGGCCGTCGCCGCGGTGACGACGGCGTCGGCCGCGGACGGACCGCGCCGGCCGCCGTACGCCGCCGGGTCGGGGCGGGTCCCGCTCTCGACCGCGTCGACCAGGGCGGTCAGCTTGGCCAGGTCGGAGGCGAGCGGGTCGCTCGACAGGCTCTGCCCGGGGCGGTCGGCGAGGCGGATCTCGCCGGTGGCCCCGACGATGACGACCTCCCCGCAGGTGCTGCCGGACCCGAGCCGGTGGACGCCCTCGGCGACGGCGGGCAGCGGGCCGTCCGCGGTGGGCGTGAAGTCCAGGCCCGCGCCGGAGGCGGGCAGCCCGTGGCGGAGCAGGTGGCGGCGGCTCGGGCCGTGGGTCAGCCCGGCGGGAAGCTCGGCCTCGGTGAGCGGCCGACGGCCTGTCGGTTCGGTCTGCACTGCCATTCCGCTCCCCCGTTGACGGTGCCTCGGATTCCCGGCGAGCGTATCGGTGGGCGCCGACAGCGGGCCTGTCGGGCGGTGTTAGCCTGCGGCGGAGCGGCGCCGGGGGGCGCCCGCCCGGGGTACGGGGGACGTGGTGGCGGGGGACGACAGGGCGGCCGGGCGCGGGTGGTGGCCGGCGGGGGCTGCGGCGGGAGCGTCGGTACTGCTGGTCGCGGCGTACGCGGCGGGTTCGTGGTCGGCCCGGTCGGGCGGTCGGGTCCGGGTGGCGGAACTGCTGGACCGTCCGGTGCTGCTGCTCGGCGGGGCCGTGCTGCTGCTGGTGGCGGCGCTGCTGCTGGCGCCGAAGCGGCCGGGCCGCGGGCTGTTCACGGCACCGGGGGTGCTGGTGGCCGGGGTGCTGGCCCTGCGGGTGCTGATCGGGGCACTGGACGTGGTGGGGCCGCCGCGGCAGCACACGGTGCTCAGCTCGGTGGCGCCCGACCGGGCCGACCGCATCCTGCTGGTGGTGCGGCACGCCGTCGGCCCCTGCTGGTCCGTGGAGGTGGAGACCGGCGGCGGCTGGTCGGCCCGCCGCTGGCTGCTCGGCGTCTTCGACCACGGCCCGGCGGGCGGCGGCCCGGTGGACGGTCACTGGGCGGGCCCCGACCGGGTCGTCGTCCGGGCCGCCGACGGCGACCACGTCTTCGACCTCCCGGCCGACCCGGACTCCGCACCCCGGCGGCGCTGACCTTCTGCGTTCGGACAGCGCGTACCCGGGGGCCTGCGCCCATGGGTGGGCCCGGAGTCGCTTCGTCAGGGGCGGCCGTGGTGGTCGGCCCATTCGGGGGCCAGGACGGACATGACGGTGGCGTCGACCCAGGTGTCGCCGTCGCGGAGGGCCTGGCGGAGGACGCCCTCCGCCACGAAGCCGACCTTCTCGTAGACGCGGCGGGCACGCGGGTTGAAGGCGTACACCTCCAACGAGACGCGGTGCAGGCCGAGGTGGTCGAAGGCGTGGCCGAGGACGAGCCGGAGTGCTTCGGTGCCGAGGCCGCGGTTCCGGCCGGCGGGGCCGATCAGGGTGCGGAAGTTGCAGCTGCGGTTGGCCTCGTCCCGTTCGTTGAGCACGACCTCGCCGACGCAGCGGCCGGTCGCCAGGTCGGTGACGGCGAGGTCGAGCCGGTCCGGCTGCTCGTTGCGGGAGCCGTACCAGCGGGCGAGCGCGTCGGGGTCGTGCGCGGGGTGCCCCTCGCTGCCGGTGAGCCGCCGCACTTCGGGATCGTCGAGGGCGGCGGCGATGTCGGGCAGGTCCTCGGGCCGGAAGGGTCGCAGCCGGACGAGGTCGCCGGTGAGTACGGGCTTGTGGCTGAAGTCGGCGGTCATCCGGGGATTCTCGGCGGCGGCGCCGGGCCGGGCAACGTGATTTCGGGGCCGGTCGGGGCGGACGGCTCAGCCCCACAGCTCGGCGTCGAGCCAGCGGTTGCCCTCGATGCGGCTGTAGCGCAGGTACTTGGTGCCGCCCTGGGCGATCCGGAAGGGCTTGCCCTGGTCGTCGATGGTGAGGGTGCGGGTCTTTCCCTGGTCGACGTAGCTGAGTTCGGCCGCCCAGGTGCAGTCGCACTTCTTGCTGAGGGCGGTGATCTCGAAGGTGACGGACTGGTTGGGGTCGACGGAGAGCTTCAGGGAGTTGAGGTTCACCGGGGTGTCGTCGGCGCGCTTGCCCTTGACGGCGGGCGGGTCCTGGTCGAAGTCGACGGTGACGTAGACGATTTCGCGCGGGCCGCCGCCGCACTGCGGGTCGATCAGCACGCTGACCATGGTGCCGGTGACGGCGGTCTTGCGGCTGACCGCGTTGATGGCGAAGCGGCGCAGGTCGATCTGGCGGCCGGCGGTGCTCTGGACCACCGCCTCGGTGGTCGACTGCCCGGCGATGGCGCCCTGGTGGCCGAGGGCCCAGCTGTCGGCCGGGTTGCCTGGGGCGTCCAGGCGGCGCACTTCGGCCGGGGCGAGCGGCAGCCGCCACATGCCGTTGCCGTCGCAACTCGGCTTGATCACTTCGGTGTTGGCGAGCAGCGGGCCGTCCGGGGGTGCCGCGGCGGCCCCGCCGACGGCCGCGGCCGAGGCAGAGGTGGAGGTGGACGGGAGGGCGCCGGGGCTGCTCGCTGCCGCGGCCGGCCTGCCGCCGGCGGCGGTCTTCGAGGCGGGCCACAGCGAGGGGACGGTGATCCAGGTGAGGGCGAAGGCTGCGGCGGCGCTGCCGGCGCCGACCGCGAACAGTCGGCGGCGGGCAGCGGCGGTCATGGAAGACCTGCCGGCGCGGGGTGCGAGAAGTGTCATCAACCGATCCTGAATCCGCCGCAGACGCTGGAGACGAGCGATCCGTCCGGCCGGATCTTGTAGTAGACCACCGTCCAGTCGCCCTTCCGGTCGAGCGCTGCGGCGCCGGGGAAGTCCTCCGGGTAGGCGATGTAGCTCTCCGGGGGCATGCCGCCCTCCGGGCTCGCCACCTTGAGCACCTTGCTGATCTGGGCGGCCGGGTGCTCGTGGGCGGCCGCCTGCGCGGGGCTGCGGATCTCGACCACGGTGTACTCGGGCTTGCCGTCCTCGCTCTTGCGCGAGGAACCGAAGCGCCACTTGCCTTCCAGGTCGGGCCGGACCTGGATCATCCAGTCGCCGGTGTAGGGGCCGTCGATCGGCGTGCCGTCCCCGGTGGCGCGGTGGTTGCAGCCGGCGGAGGCGTACACGAGGTCGCGGTCGACGGCGGGGATGCGTTCGGGGCGGACCGGACCGGGTTTTCCGTCGGCGCCGATCAGCGGCCCGGCGGAGGCGGAGCCGGAAGCCGCGGAACCGGAGGGCTCGGGCGCGGTGGTGGCCGTCGTGGTGGCGCCGGCGGATGCGGCGGCCGCGTCGGCGGCGGCGGGCGGCAGCCGTCCGGCAGCCAGGGAGAGGACGAGGGCGAGGGCCGCACCGGCGATCGCGGAGGAGGCGCCGACGGTGGCGGTCAGCCGCCCGGGCGGGCGGACGCGGACGGTGCGGGGGATGCCCGGCTGCGGGGTGTCCGGTTCCGGGCCGGGTGCGGCGCCGATGAGTTCGCGGTAGACCGGGTCGTCGACCAGGGAGACGGTGGTGTCGAGTTCGCGGACGACGGCGGCGGCGGTGGGCCGTGCGGCCGGTTCGCGGGCGGCGCAGCGGCGCAGCAGGTCGGCGAGGTCCGGTTCGACGCCGTCGAGGTCGAGTCCGCCGGAGAGGGCCTGGACGAGCAGGGCGGCCGGGCCGCTCCCGCTGAACGGGGGGCGGCGGGTCGCGGCGAAGGCGGCGGTGCCGGCGAGGGCGAAGACGTCGGCCGGTTCGGCACCGCGTTCCTGGCCGGAGAGGACTTCGGGGGCCAGGTAGCCGAGGGTTCCGGCGATCGCCTGGAGGTCGCCGGTGCGGGTGTGGGCGGGGCTGCGGGCGATGCCGAAGTCGATCAGGCGGGGGCCGTCGGCGGCGAGGATGACGTTGGAGGGTTTCAGGTCGCGGTGGAGCACGCCCTGGCGGTGCGCGTCGGCGAGCGCCTCGGCGAGTGCGGCGAGCAGCCGGCGGCAGGTGCCGGCGGGCAGCGGCCGTCCGTAGGCGGTGACGGCCGCGTGGAGTGTCGGGCCCGGCAGGTACTCGGTGGCCAGCCAGTACGGGGCGCGCTCGGTCTCGGCGTCGACGAGGGCGGCGGAGAAGGCGCTCCGCATGGTGCGGACGACGGCGACTTCGCGGCGGAACCGGGGCAGCGCCTCCGGGTCCTCCTGCAGGTCGGGGTGGACGATCTTGAGGGCGACCTGGCGGCCTCCGGGCGACCTGGCGAGGTAGACCTCGCCCATTCCTCCGGCGCCGAGTCTGCGGAGCACCTCGTAGTGGCCGATCCGGCGGGGTCCTCCCCCGCGGAAGTCCTGCATGAGCCGGCGGCCCCCCGCTGTCGTGCCTGTCCTGCCGTGGTCGGCCGCATGTGGGGCCGGGCGACAGTATGCCGGTGCCGGGGCCTGCGCGGTGGCCGGTCCGGCCAAGTCGCGGCGGATCTCTTGACGGGACGTCACCGGGGCCGCGGGCGGGTAGCGTTCCTGCATGCAGACCAGGCCGACCCTGCCCGGCGCCGCCGTCCTCCTGCGGCCGGCGACGCCCGCCGACGTGCCCGCGCTGGCGGAGATCCGTGCCACGCCGGAGGTGCGGGCACGCTGGCGGGGCGGGCCCGACATGGTCGCGGAGGTGCGCTCGGACCTCGCGGACGAGCGGACGCCCACCCTGGCCGTGGAGTACCGGGGGCAGGTGGTCGGGGCGATCCAGTGGCACGAGGAGGACGAGCCGGACTACCGGCACGCGGGCATCGACGTGTACCTCGACCCGTCGGTGCACGGCCGCGGTCTCGGTACCGACGCCGTCCGCACCCTCGCCCGCTACCTGACGGCCGAACTCGGCCACCACCGGCTGGTCATCGACCCGGCGGCGGACAACGCGCCCGCCATCGCCTGCTACCGCAAGGTCGGCTTCCGGCCGGTGGGTGTGATGCGGCAGTACGAGCGCGGGCCGGACGGCACCTGGCACGACGGGCTGCTGATGGACCTGCTGGCGGACGAGCTGGCGGACGAGCCCCCCGCTGCCGGTCGGCGGCGCCGGGCCGCCCGGGCGCTGCGGCGCCGGATCAGGATCCTGCGCCGGCCGCGGCCCTGACGCCCCGGCCGCTCTCCGGGGCGTGCCCGCGGCCGGTTCAGAGGTGCTGCCGGGACTCCGCGACGGCCTCGGCCAGGAGGGCGGCGGCACGGACGAGGGCGCGTTCGGGCAGGCCGGCGTAGCCGAGCACGAGGGCGGGCGGCACGGGGGCGGCCAGCCTGGTCGGGGCGACCGGTTCGACCCGCAGGCCGCGGGCGGCGGCGGCCGCCACCACGGCCTCCTCGGAGCACCCGGCGGGCAGGTCGAGGTACAGGTGCAGGCCGGCCGCCACGCCGCGGACGGCGGCGCCCGGCAGGTGCTCGGCGAGGGCGGCGGCCAGGGCGTCGCGGCGGGAGCGGTACCGGGCCCGGACGGCGCGCAGGTGCCGGTCGTGGCCGCCGTCGGCGAGCAGCCTGGCGAAGGCGAGCTGGTCGAGGGCGGAGCAGCCGAGGTCGGCGTACTGCTTGTCGGTGCGGAACTCCCCGACCATCGGTTCCGGCAGGACGGCCCAGCCCAGCCGCAGCCCGGGCGCGAGCGACTTGCTGAGCGAACCGAGGTGGACGACGAGGTCGGGGGCGAGCCCCTGCAGGCAGCCGACGGGCTCCCGGTCGTAGCGGAACTCGGCGTCGTAGTCGTCCTCGATCACCACCGCGCCGGTGCGGCGGGCCCAGGCGACCAGCGCTGCGCGGCGTTCGGGGGCGAGCACCACGCCGGTCGGGTACTGGTGCGCCGGCGTGACGAGGACCGCGCGGGCGCCGGTGGCGGCGAGTGCGCCGACGTCCAGGCCGTGCGCGTCGACCGGGACGCCGACCGGTTCGATGCCGTGGGAGCGCAGCAGGCCGAGGGTGCCGGGCGAGCCCGGGTCCTCGACCGCGATGGTGCGGTGGCCGTGCCGGACGAGCCGGCGGACCGCCAGCGCGAGTCCCTGGGCGACGCCGCCGACCACCACCACCTGCCCGGGGGCGGCCGCGGCGGCGCGGACCCGGCCCAGGTAGGCGGCGAGTTCGGCCCGCAGCCCGGGGTGCCCGGCCGGGTCGCCGTAGCCGAGGGCGGTGTGCTCGGCGGCGGCGAGGGCGCGGCGCAGCGCGGCCTGCCAGGCGGCCCGCGGGAAGGCGGAGAGGTCCGGGGTGCCGGGCTTCAGGTCGTAGCGGACGGCGGGGGTGTCCGCGCTCGGTGCGGCGGCGGGCGGGCTCGGCGCGATGCCGTCGGCGACCCGGGTGCCGGCCCCTCGGGCGCTCACCAGGTAGCCCTCGGCGACGAGTTGGGCGTACGCCTCGACGACCGTGCCGCGGGAGACGCCGAGGTCGCGGGCGAGAGCGCGGGTGGACGGCAGCCGGCCGCCCGCCGGCGGGCGGCCCTGCCGGACGGCCTCGCGCAGGGCCCGGGTGAGTGCGGCGGTGAGGCCGCCGCCGTCCGCGGACGGGTCGAGGACGATCAGGAGTTCGGCCATGCCGGGAGGGTACCGGGGCCGCTGCCGGAAGTGGTCCACTCATTGGGCGGGGAAGTGGACCTGTCGGGTGGACCATCCGCTGCCTAGCGTGGCAGGCATGCCCCTCTCCCCCACCGCCTCCGGCGGTCTGCGCGGCGCGGCCGCGATGAGCCTGCTCGGCTGTTCCACCGGTGTGAGCGCCGCGTTCTCGGCCTACCCGCTGCTCGGCGGGCAGGCGCTGCGCTACCTGCTGGCGTCCGTGCTGCTGGTGCCGATCGCCCTCCGGAGTTCCGGGCACTCGGGCGGTGACCCGGGCGCCCGGCTGCCGACGGGGCGGGAGTTCGGGCGGTTGGTGGCGCTGGCGGGTACGGGGCTGGTCGGGTTCAACGTGCTGCTGGTGCAGGCGCTGCGGCATTCGGGGCCGGCCGCGGTGGGCAGTGTGGTGGGTGCGGCGCCGCTGGTGATGGCCGTCCTCGGGCCTCTGCTGGCCGGCCGGCGGCCCGGGGCGGCGGCGGTGACCGCGGCGGCGGTGGTCGCCGCCGGGGCGGCTGCCGCGCAGGGGTTCGGCACGGGGGACGCCGCCGGTACCGTTTTCGCCCTGGGGACGCTCGGCTGCGAGGCGGCGTTCTCGCTGCTCGCGGTGCCGCTGCTGCCGCGGCTGGGGCCGGTCGGGGTGTCGGCCTGGGCGACGGTGCTGGCGGTGCCGATGTTCGCCGTGGCGGCCGTGCTGGCCGACGGGCGGGCGGCGCTGCGGCGGCCGGACGGCAGCGAACTCGCCGCGCTGCTCTACCTGGCGGTGCTGATGACCTGTGTGGCGTTCCTGCTCTGGTACCGGGCGCTGGAGCGGCTGGGTCCTGAGCGGGCGGGCCTGTTCGCGGGGCTGGTGCCGATCACCGCGGCGCTGTCGGGCGCCGTCCTCGGCGAGGGGGTGCCGGATGCGGGAGAGCTCTTCGGCGCGGTGCTGGTCGGCTGCGGGGTCTGTCTGGGCCTGCGCGGCCCCCGCCGGGCACCCGCCGGCCCGTCCGTGCCCGGAACACCGGAATCAGGGGTGCGACCGGGCCGACGGTCCGTCACAATGCGTTGATGCTGACCGACCACTGGCCGCTGCTGGGGCTGCGGCTCGTCACCGAACGGCTCGAACTGCGGCTGCCCTCCGAGGATGAGCTGGCCCGGCTGGCGGACGTCGCCGCGGAGGGCATCCACGAGCCCGACCGCATGCCCTTCATCAGCGCGTGGACGGACGTCCCTCCCGCGCAGCGCGCCCGGTCCGTGGTGCAGCAGCACTGGAAGTGCCGCGGCGCCTGGTCGCCGGAGAACTGGGTGCTCACCCTGGTGGTGTTCGCCGACGGACAGCCGGTCGGTGTGCAGGCCGTCAGCGGCAAGGACTTCGCCGTCGTCCGCGAGGTGCGCACCGGTTCCTGGCTGGGCATGGCGCACCAGGGCCGCGGGATCGGCCGGGAGATGCGCTCGGCGGTGCTGCACCTGGCGTTCGCCGGGCTGGGTGCGGAGGAGGCGGCCTCCGCCGCGTTCGTCGACAACCCCGCCTCGCTCGGCGTCTCCACCCGCCTGGGCTACCGGCCGGACGGCGTCCAGCGGGACAACGTCCGCGGCCGGGCGGCCGTCTCGCAGCGGCTCCGGCTGACCCGCGCCGACTGGGAGCGGACGGACCGCCCGCCGGTCGGGATCACCGGCCTCGGGCCCTGCCTGCCCGACTTCGGCCTGCCCGCCGCCGGCTGAGAGCGGGTTGCCCCGCACCGCCGCTCAGCGGGCCGGGAGCGGGAAGGAGGCCTGGTGGGCGAGCCGGGCGTCCGCGTCCTGCGCCAGCGCGGCCAGCAGGTCGTCGAGTTCGAGGAACGCCTCCCAGCGCGGCACGCCGCGCGCCGCGGCCAGCCGCTCCGTGACGAGGTCCTCCAGGTCGGCCTGCCGGCGGCCCTTCCAGACCTTGTCGGCGAGGCTCACCAGGAGTTCCTCGGTGCTGATGCCCGGAAGCGTCCAGGAGGCGTGGGTGCCGGCGAAGCGGGCCCGCCCCGGCGGGACGCCGCGGGCGAGCAGCAGGGCCCGGCCGGCCTCCTCGTGCAGCGAGCCGGGTGCGGACAGCTCCTCGGGGTGCAGCACCTTGCCGATGTCGTGGGTGGCCGCGCCGTACCGGACCTCCTCGGCATCGGCCCCGAGCACCTCGCCCCACTCCGCCAGCAGCCGCAGGGCGACGTCGTGGACGAGGCGCAGGTGGGCCACCAGCCGGGGCGGCGCGCCGAGTTCCTCGAGCAACGCGGCGGCGTCCGCGGGCAGCTGGTCCGGCTCGAACTGACGATCGATCATGCCCTCAGTGTGCCTCCCCTGCTGAGCCACGACCTCGTCGGGCGGTACCTGACCTGCACCGCCTCGGCCTGCCGCGCCCTGCCGCTCCGACCGCCGCCGCGCCGGCCGCCCTGCACCGCGCCCACGTGGAGCGGGTGCCGTACGAGGACTTGGAGATCCAGCTGGGGCGGCCGACGACGGTCGACCCGGTGGAGTCCGCGGAGCGGATCGTGCGCGGTCGGCTTCGACGTGACCCGGCACCTGGCCGGGGTACAGCGGCAGGTGGACCAGGAACCGGTCGGCGCCGCCGGCAACCACATGGCGCTCACCGTCCGCTTCGGGTTGGACCTCTCGGACGTGAGCCCCGAGGGCCCGCGCCGCACTCCGGCAGAAGGTGCACGGCGCCCACCTGGCCCGGAAGGCCACCCGGCCCCGGCGTAGGCGCACCGCACGGCGGGCCCTGGCGTCGGCGGCAGCGGCCGTGCCAAGGTCGGGGGCATGCGATACATCATCATCGGCGCCGGCGCGGTCGGCGGGACGATCGGCGGCAGGCTCCACGAGAGCGGGCGCGAGGTGGTGCTGGTCGCCCGCGGCGCGCACCTGGAGGCGCTGCGCAAGGACGGCCTGCGGCTGGCCACCCCGGAGGGCACGCGGACGCTGTCCGTCCCGGCCGTCGGCGGTCCCGAGGAGATCGACCTGCGCGACGGGGACGTGCTGGTGCTGGCGGTGAAGACGCAGCACTCCGTGCCGCTGCTCGACGCCTGGGCCGCCCGGCCGGTGGCCGGCGGCGGCACGGCCGGCGAGGTGCTGCCGCTGCTCTGCGCACAGAACGGCGTCGAGAACGAGCGGCTCGCGCTGCGCCGCTTCCGCCACGTGTACGGGGTGTGCGTGTGGCTGCCGTCCACCCACCTGGAGCCGGGGAAGGTCTCGGCGGCGGGCAGCCCGCTGACCGGCATCCTGCACATCGGCCGCTGCACCGGCGGCAGCGACGCCACCGCCGAGCAGGTCGCCGCCGACCTGGCGGCCGCGCACTTCGGCGCCCCGGTCAGCGAGGACGTGATGCGCTGGAAGTACGCCAAGCTGCTCGGCAATCTGAACAATGCGCTGGAGGCCGTCGGCGGGCCGATCGACGGCGGCCTGCGGCTGGCCCTGGCCGAGCGGACGTCCGCCGAGGGCCGGGCCGTGCTGGAGGCCGCCGGGATCGGCCACGCCGGTGCGGAGGAGCAGCGGGCGGCCGGCCGCGACCGGGTCGTCCTGCTGCCGATCGACGGGGAGGAGCGGGGCGGCGGCTCGTCCTGGCAGAGCCTGGCACGGGGCTCCGGCGACATCGAGGCGGACTACCTGAACGGGGAGATCGTGCTGCTGGGCCGGCAGTACGGCGTGCCGACCCCGCTGAACACGGCCCTGCAGCGGCTCGCCAACGCCTTCGCCCGCGAGGGCCGGGCCCCGGGCAGCCTGCCGGAGCCTGAGCTCGCGGCACTGCTGGAGTCGTGACCCGGAGGCGAGCGGGCAGCACCCGCCCCGAGCCGAAGGGCCCGCCGGTACCGAAAGCGAGGAGTGAGGGAGCGCCTCCGCCCCGAGCCGAAGGGCCCGCCGGTACCGAAAGCGAGGAGCGAGGGAGCGCAGCGACGGAGCATGGGGGCACCTCCCAGCCGCCGGGCTGGGGGAGAGTGTCGGCGCCGGGTTCAGAGGGCCCGGAGGCGAGCGGGCGAGTTACAGCAGCGACGAGTGTCGGCGCCGGGTCGGAGGGCCCGAAGGCGAGCGGGCGAGTTACAGCAACCTCAGGCCACCGGGTCGTCCGGTCCGTACGGGCGCAGCCGGAGGGTGCGGGCGTCGGCCTCGCGGATGTCCCCGGCGCGGGCGCACAGGGTCTCCAGGTCGTCCCGCCCGGCGTGGACGAACCGGCCGTGCAGGGCGTCGAAGCGGCCCCGGGCGGCATCGACGACGACGGCCACCATGTACGGGATGGAGCCCCAGTCCTTCTTGTCGGCGAACATCGGCATGGCGGCGGTCATGTCCGTCCTGACCGCGCCGGGGCTGATGTCGAGGACGACGACGTGGTGCTCGGCGAGCGAGTCGGCGATGTTGTCGGAGAGCTTGAGCAGGGCGCCCTTGGAGGTGGCGTAGGCGGTGTAGCGGCCGTCGGGGCGCAGGGCGAAGCCGGAGTTCAGGTTGACCACCCGGCCGCCGCCGCGCTCGACCATGCCGGGGAGCACGCTGCGCAGCATGTTGAAGGGGCCGCGCAGGTTGGTCTCCACGACGTGCCACCACTGGTTGGGGTCGGCCTCCCAGAGCGGCACCTCGACGTGGTCGATCTCGCCGGCGTTGTTGACCAGCAGGTCGATCTGGCCGAGGTCGCGCTGGACGGTGCGGACGGCCTCCCGGACGTTGCCGGGGCGGGTGACGTCGGCACTGACCGCGACGCCGCGGGCGCCGTGCTTGACGCACTCGCGCAGGGTCTCGGTGAGCGTGGCGTGCGTACGGCCGACCAGGCCGAGCATCATCCCCTCGGCGGCCAGTCCGATGGCGATCTCCCGGCCGATGCCGCGGCCGGCCCCGGTGACCAGGCCGACCTGGCCCGCCAGTGATCCCGTCCCCATCGCGTGCTCCCTCCTCGGCTGCCCTGCATTCTGGTCCGGCGGCGGCGCGGGGCCGGGCAGCCCAGCCGAACGGCGGCCCGGGGTCATCCGAACGGCCCAGCGCGTCCGCGCGGTGCCCGGGAGTAGTACGGTCGACCAGGACACGCGTGTGGGGCCCACCGAGCCCCGGCGCCGGCCCGCTGAACAGCACCTCGCCGGGCAACCCCCGGCACCACCGTGAAGGGCAACTGAGTGAGTGACATCGCGCGCGTCGGAGTGATCGGCTGCGGCCTCATGGGGTCGGGCATCGCCGAGGTCTTCGCCCGCTCCGGTCTGGACGTCCTGGTTGCCGAGGCGACCGGCGAGGCCCTGGAGCTCGGCCGCACCCGGCTGACCAACTCGCTGGAGACCGCGGTCAAGCGCGGCAAGCTTTCCGAGGAGCAGCGGGACGCGGCGCTGGCCCGGCTCTCGTTCACCGTCGACCTCGCCGACTTCGCCGACCGCGACCTGGTGGTCGAGGCGGTCGCCGAGCGCGAGGACATCAAGGTGCAGATCTTCGAAACGCTGGACCGCGTGATCGAGCGCCGCGACGCGATCCTGGCCTCCAACACCTCGTCCATCCCGATCGTGAAGCTGGCGGCCGCCACCTCCCGCCCGGAGCAGGTCATCGGCCTGCACTTCTTCAACCCGGCCCCGGTGCAGAAGCTGGTCGAGGTCATCCCGACGCTGACCACCTCCGCCGAGACCACGGCGCGGGTGGAGGAGTTCACCGTGCAGGCGCTCGGCAAGGAGCCGATCCGCGCCCGCGACCGGGCCGGCTTCGTGGTGAACGCCCTGCTGGTGCCGTACCTGCTGTCCGCGGTGCGCATGTTCGAGTCCGGGGTGGCGACCGCGGCCGACATCGACAAGGGCATGGAGGCGGGCTGCGCCCACCCGATGGGCCCGCTGCGGCTGTGCGACCTGATCGGCCTGGACACCATCGTGTCGATCGCCGACTCGATGTACGACGAGTACAAGGAGCCGCTGTACGCGGCGCCGCCGCTGCTGTCCCGGCCCAGGTGCAGCGGGTGGGCGACGCGGACGGTCGCGTCGTCGGCGAGGGTGAACGCGTCGTCCTCGGCGTCGGCGAAGGTGCGGTCCTCGGCGA